>JABMMH010000234.1 GCA_013205645.1 Polaromonas sp.
GAACCGGTGCTGTGAAAACGCCGTTTGGCAAAACAGTCGCCGCCAAAGGCGCAGTGCCTGCCGCCAAGAAGGTAGCCGCTAAGAAGGTCGCAGCCAAAAAAGCGGCCGTCAAGAAAGCTCCCGCTCCGGACAAACCCAAGGTCCCGCGCAAGACCACGCCGGGCACCGGGCTCAAGCCTAGCGACGCGCTCGCAGCCGTGATTGGTGCTGGGCCAGTCGCTCGCACGCAGGTCATCAAAAAGCTCTGGGATTACATCAAAGCCGAAGGTCTGCAGGACGCGGCCAACAAGCGCGCCATCAACGCCGATGCCAAGCTGTTGGCGGTGTTCGGCAAGCCGCAGGTGACGATGTTTGAACTGGCCGGGATAGTCGGCAAGCACCTGAGCTGAGAGCTCCGTTGTTCAGGCGCTCGGCATGCCGACAAAGCGCACGGTGACGCGTGTGCCGGGCATGCCGGGGTGGCCAGGCCTGCCTGCATCCTCGATGCTGATCGCCGCGCCATGCTGCTGCGCGATCTCTTGGACAATCGCCAGTCCCAAACCGGTGCCGTCGACATTGGTGCCAAGGGCCCGGTAAAAGGGCTGGAACACCAGCTCACGTTCGGCCTCGGGAATGCCCGGCCCGGTGTCTTCAATCAGCAGCACCACAACACCACTGAAGCGGTCAGTCAGCAAGCGTGCTGTCACCTGGCCTTTGGCCGGCGTGTAGCTGATGGCGTTGTCCAACAGGTTGCGCACCAACTCTTTGAGCAGCGTGCCATTGCCCAGCACCCGGCTTGACGCTTCGCCTTGTTCCGGGCCTTCGTAGCCCAAGTCGATTTGCTTTTCAAAGGCGTG
This sequence comes from Polaromonas sp., assembly GCA_013205645.1. GTDB lineage: Bacteria > Pseudomonadota > Gammaproteobacteria > Burkholderiales > Burkholderiaceae_C > Polaromonas. Next base: position 837 of record JABMMH010000234.1, read on the forward strand.
CGGAAACGTGTCCTGAATAGCCTCAGAGACAACGTACGCGAGATCGATGGGTTGCTGCGCGAGACTGCGGCCAGTGGTTTCTGCGCGCGCCATCGCCAGCAGTTGGTTGACTGTGTGCGTGGCGCGTATGCTGGCACGGCCGATTTGTTTCAAGGACTTTTTCAGCTCGTCCGCATCGGTTTCGCGTTGCGCTAAATCGGCCTGCATGCGCAAGCCGGCCAGCGGCGTTTTGAGTTGGTGCGCGGCATCGGCTAAAAAGCGTTTTTGGGTCGTCAGGGAGGCCTTGAGCCGGTTCAGCAAATCATTGATAGACGAGACCAGCGGCGCCACCTCTTCGGGCACGGCGCTTTCGTCGAGCGGGCTCATGTCGTCGGGTTTGCGCGCGCGGATGCGTTTTTCGAGTTGCGCCAGTGGCTTGATGCCGCGCACCAAGGCCAGCCAAACCAGCAGCACCGCCAGCGGCAGCGTGACAAATTGCGGCACCATCACGCCTTTGACAATTTCGGTCGCCAGTGTTTTGCGTTTTTCTAGGGTTTCGGCGACCTGCACCAACAGCGGATTGGCGCCGGGCACATCGATGTCGACCCAGGTGTAGGCCACGCGAACGTCTTCACCGCGCATCACGTCTTCGCGCAGCCGGACCTCGCCATTGACAGGTTTGTTTTCTGAGGGCGGCAGCGGCAAATCGGCCTCGCCACTCAGGAACTCGCCGCGTGAGCCAAGGACTTGGTAGTAGACCAAGTCGCTGTCATCGGCCCGCAAAATTTCACGCGCGGGCGCGGGCATCGAAAAGACCACTTGGCTGTGCCGCACCACCACCAGCTTGGCCAGCGCTTGCACGTTGTATTCGAGCGCGCGGTCAAACGGTTTGCCAGCGATGTTTTGCGCCACCAACCACGTTAGCGCCAGGCTGATCGGCCAGAGCAGCAGCAGCGGCGTCAGCATCCAGTCCAGGATTTCGCCGAACAGACTGCGCTTGCCGCGCTGGAATATTTTCAAGGGATTTTTTCGAGGCAGTAGCCCAAGCCGCGCACCGTCGCGATGCGGATAGGACCTTTCTCGATTTTCTTGCGCAGCCGGTGGATGTAGACCTCGATCGCGTTGTTGCTGACTTCTTCGCCCCATTCGCAGAGGCGTTCCACCAGCTGGTCTTTGCTGACCAGTCGGCCGGCGCGCTGCAGCAAGACTTCGAGCAAGCCCAACTCGCGCGCCGAGAGTTCGACCATGGCGCCGTCAATCGTGGCGACACGCCCGCCTTGGTCGTAAATCAGCGGGCCATGTTTGATGGTGCTGGTGGCGCCGCCCATGCCGCGACGCGTCAGGGCACGCACGCGGGCTTCGAGTTCTTGCAGCGAAAAGGGCTTGGCCATGTAGTCGTCGGCGCCGTAGTCCAGACCCTTGACACGCTCTTCGACGCTGTCGGCCGCGGTGAGGATCAGCACCGGCATGGTCGAGCCGCGGGCACGCAGGCGTTTGAGCACTTCGAGCCCGTGCATGCGCGGCAAACCGAGGTCGAGGATCAGCAGGTCGAACTCGGTGTTCGTCATCAGGGCGGCATCGCATTCCGAGCCGCTGGCCACGTGGTCGGTGGCGGCGCCTGACGCACGCAAGGTGCGCAGCAGTCCGTCGGCCAAGACTTGATCGTCCTCGGCAATCAAAATACGCATCGCTGTCTCCTCGTTTTGGTACCGTCAGCGCTCAGACGAAGCCGCAGCGCTAAGCGTGTCCATTTGTTATTTGTAACCGTTGCAAATTCTAGGCTCAAGCAGCCCCTAGCTGGCTGACAGCGTTGCAAATAATGAAGCAGCATAGCCTCAGCCCTCATAACCGCCGGCATAGGCTTCCAGGCCGAGCGCTACGACCGTCGCCACGTCCCTACCCACCGCTTGCGAAAACTCGGCTTCTGCGCGGGCCACGGCCTGCCTAAAGGCCTCCAGCCAGAGCAAGCCTGAGGGTGTGAAAACCACTTGCCGCGCGCGTTTGTCGTGCGGGTCGGATTGGCGCGTCACCAGCCCCCACGCTTCGCATTGGTCGACCAAGTCGCCCATGGCTTGCTTGCTCATGCCGGCGCTGGCGGCCAAGTCAGTCAGGCGTGAGCCGCCGATGGCCAAATGCCGTGTGATGTGGATGTGCGCCGCGCCGACCTGGGCCCGCGCGGCTAGATTCGACAGCGCCAGCGGCACCTGCACATCGCTGGCCATCAGGGCCAGCACGCGTGCGTCGAAGCGCCGCAGCGCATGGCCTAGCAGGCGGCCTAAGTGAGTCTGGCGCCAGCCGCCTTCTGGCGCTTCGGCGACGCTCAGTGCGGGTTGAAGGCTAGCGTCTGCATCGTTGGTTGCGGTAGAAAATGCCATGCGCCAAATGGTAAGGCAAACTGACCATAAATACCGTGGACACGATTCAATCAGCTGATAAAGTACTGTTCATGCATCCAGTTGGCCAGTTAATCATCCAGCCCGATGTTTCTGCTGAATGTTATTAAACCGTTGGTTTTAAAGGAAATTTTCATGAACGATATCGTCAAGCCCACTTCCGCCCTGAACACCGAAAAAGCCAAAGCTCTGCAGGCCGCACTGGCCCAAATTGAAAAGCAGTTCGGCAAAGGCACCATCATGAAGCTGGGCGCTGGCGAGGTGATCGAGGACATCCAGGTGGTGTCCACCGGCTCGCTGGGCCTTGACATTGCCCTGGGCGTTGGCGGCCTGCC
>JABMMH010000235.1 GCA_013205645.1 Polaromonas sp.
GGCTGGTACTGGCCGCTGGCTTTGATCTCGGCATCGCGCGTGCGCAGTTCTAGCGCGGTGAGCTCGATGCTGTCGCCGGTCGAGCGCAGCGCCGCGCTGGCGTTCATGCGCTGAGTGCTCAGCTGTGAAGACAAGGCCGCAGGGTTAATTTTTTGCAGCTGAATATTTACCCGCCAGTCGTTGCTGGCGACTTGTGTCTCGGTGGGGTCCGTCCATTCGCCGCTGGCTTGCAGTCGGCCGCCACCCAGCTGCGCGTCAAGCGCGCGCAACAAGATTTTTCCGCCGCGCCATTCGCCGGTGGCCTGCAACTGTTCGACGGGCAAGCGCTGCTGATCCCAAGGCCCGGCGTGGCTGTTTTTCAGCGAGGTTTGTAGCTTCCAGCTGGCCGTGTCTTGCGGCACCAGTTGCGCCGTGCCGGTGAGCTGGGTGCGTGGCGCTTGGGGCAGCAGCATGGCCAAGTCGAGGTCGCGAAAAGTGGCGTTGGCTTCTGGCACGGGCTGCTCTGCCCAAGGCAAAATTTGCGCGCTGATGTTGGCTTGCGGTTGCAGCTTGCCCGTAGCTGCCCCCGGCACGTCAGCCGAGCCGTCGAGGTCAATCGAGGCCTTCAATGTCAAGTCAGCCAAGGCCCCTTGCACCGATGCGTTGAGGATCAAGGGCAGCGACTCGGCGCCCGCTGAAAGCGCCGCCTTCAGCACGCCTGACAAGCTGGCGTCGAGTGTCATGGCACCGTCGGCAGCCAAACTGACGCGGCCCTGGTAGCTGCCGCTGGCCACTTGCACATGCTCTAGGGTGAGGGCGTGTTGTGCGTCGGCATAACGGTAGTTGGCCCGCAGCTCTCTGGCCTGAGCCGCAGCTTGACCGCCCCAGGCGATGTGTCCAACGGTGAGGTCTTCCAGCATGACGTCCAAGGGCAGGCGCAAGGAAGTCGGCGGCGCTGATGGCGCGTTGGGCGTTTCATCGGCGCTGCTGTCGGTTTGCACACTTGCCAGATGCAGCCGGTCGATTTGCAGCCGACCGGATAACAGCGCCAGCACTTGCCAGCGCACATCGAGCTGCGCCGCTGTGACACGCAGGCCCGCGTCTTGCCAGACCAGGCGCTCGACTCGGCCACCGTGTCGGAGGGAGCCGCTCACGCCTTCGGCCGTCACGCTGCGTGGCGTTGGCAACAGGCTGGACTGGCTGACCCAGCGCAAGGCGGTGGCGAGTGAGCCTTCCGAGCCGCTCCACCACCAAACGCCGCTGACAGTCAGCCCCAGCAGCAAAGCAGCTGCAGCTAACCATCGTGAAAAGAGACGAAATTTTGGAGCCATTTAAAAGACAAAGCCAACGCTGACGTGAAGGCGAAATTGCTGGGTTTTCACGCCGTAGGCCAGGTCAATTTGCAGCGGACCGATGGGACTTTTCCAGCGTGCACCGGCACCGACGCCGACCGCCACGTTGCGGCTCAGATCGGTCGCGCTTTCAGCCACATTACCAGCGTCAATGAAGAGGGTGCTTTCCCACTCGGTCCGCAAGCCGCCGCTCAAAATAGGCCGCTGCCATTCAGCGCTGGCAACAGCCATGTAGTGGCCGGGACCGGTGGCGCCGTTGGGCAAGGCGATGCCGATGTCGCGCAGTCCGTAGCCGCGCACGCTGGTGTCGCCGCCGGTGCGAAACAGCTGCGTTGCGGGCATGGCACCATCCTTGTTGACGACCACCGCGCCGCCTTCTGCGCGCATCGCGATGCGGCCGCGCTCGAGCGGCGCGATGCCCAGCCAGCGACCGATCGCACGCACAAAAGGTTGGCGGTTCGTCCCCATCGTGGTGCCGGCGCCAAGGTCAAAGCCGAGTCCGTAACCGCGTGAAGGAAAGGGCAGGCTGTTGAAGTAGCGGCCGGTCCAGCCGTAGTTCAGACTCAGCGCCGAACCGTCGCCGATGCGTGCGTCGTCCAGGGTGCTGGCGATGCCGCTGGTGCTCACTGTTGCACGGTCGTATTGCAAGTAAGTGGAGCGGTCTATGCGTTCGCCGATTTGCACTTGCCCGAAGCGCAGGGTTTGCGCGTCGGTGACCAGTTCGTTGTCGTCCATTCGAGCGACGCGTGCCAGCCCGACCCAGCGCCAGTTGTCAGCATCCGGCAGGGAGGTCCACTCGGTCTGGGCCAATGGCAGTTTGCTGTCAAGTTGCAGCTTGGTGACGGCCCGCCAGTCCAAGCCGGGTACGCGGTTGTGGGTGTGCTCAATCGACGCACGCGGTCCGGTGTCGGTGGTCAGGCCGATGCCGAGCACCACTTTTTGCAGCATGGCTTCGCGCACCTGCACCGTGACGGGCGCGGCATTCGGGTCGCTTTCCGGGTCAACCAAGACATAGGCTGAATCAAAGTAGCCGCTGCCGGCGAGCCGTTGCTGGGCCTCGACGAGTTTGCGCTGGTCGTAAATATCACCGGGTTTCAAACGGGCCAAGCGCGGCACCAAGACCGGGTCGTAACGCTCAATGCCGTTGACCTTGAGCTCGCCCAAGCGGTAGAGCGGGCCGGAGTCTAACTCCACGGTGAGTGCTGCGGCATGTGTCGCCGGGTCGATGTCGGCCAAGCTGTAGGAAATGCTGCCTGCCGGGTAACGCCTCGCCACCAGTTGCCGCAGGGCTTGCGTCTTGGCGGCGTCCCAACCGTCTTGTGTGAAGGGTTGGCCGGTTGGCAAGCGCCAGTCGCGGTTGATGCTGTCTCGCTGCCGCGCGGCATCCGCATCGGGCGAGCTTGCAATGTCGCCCTTGAAGCGCAGCGCAGCTTGCGCCGTAAGGGTCGCTGCTCCGGGCACGACTGTGACCCGTATGGTGGTGGTTGTCGTGGCTGGCGTTGGTGGGTCAGTGGCGGGGCTGCGGCTGATCTGAACGTCTGGGCTGAAGTAACCCAAAGTGCCGAGCAGCTGGCGCGCATCGCTCTCTGCCAGCACCATCAGGCGCGCCAGCTCGGCGTCATCCAAGTCGCTCACCGCGCGAAAGCGCTGCAGTTGCAAGTGGCGCTCCAGCAAGTCGCGGATCTCGGACGGCGCTTCAATGCGGATGTCAAATGA
>JABMMH010000236.1 GCA_013205645.1 Polaromonas sp.
CCAAGTCAGGCGCAGCAATCAAGCGAGAGGCACCGTTGGCATTGGCCTGTGCTGCATCCAGCTCGGGCCAATGCTCTTGCCAGTCGTCTGGGCGCAGGTCTTGGCGTGTCACGGCGCCCAAGGTAGCCCGCTCAATAGCAGAGCAGCGGTCGAGCGGCACGGCCTTCTTGCCGGTGATCCAGTCAGACACCGACGGCGGCTGTACGCCCAGCGCTTTTGCCAGCATCAGGCCACGTCCGCGCTCTTCACTTGCCCAAATTTGTAATTTCATGATCTCATATTAGCCATTGGATTATCTAATGTCAATAGCCATTTGCGAATTCTGTAAATTAGCCGTTGGCGTTGTAATGAGACCGATGCAAACAGCCTCAGAAACACGAAGAACACGGCTGGAAATGCTTATCAAACGGTTCCAGACAGCGGCGGCGCTCAATACCGCGCTTGGATGGGCGCGCACCGACCCCAAGCTGGCGCAAATTCGTAATGCCAACCCGCGCCCAGGGCGTGACAAGCCCTATCAAATGGGCGACGCGATGGCGAGAGAAATAGAAGAAAAGTTAGGCCTGCAGCGCGGCTGGATGGACACCGCGCCCAGCTACGCTGAAATAGGCGACGGCAACGACCCTCGCGCCATGATCGAGCACATGGTCAATGACCTCTCACCAGAAGATTGGCCGACCGCGTTACGGCTACTTGGTGCGCTTAAAAAACCAGAGCAAAAAAACGGCACCTCCAATTAAGATCGGCGCGGCGATCTTGCCGTTCAGGCGCCCTGCGCCCTCCAAAGGACTTGTGTGAAGTTAATTTTTTTAGCCCTAGTCATGGCACTAAGTGCCTGCGCCAGCAGCGGCGTGCGGGTCAGTTCGGACGCCGCTGCGTCGTTTAAAACAGGCGAATCGACTGAGGCCGACATTGTGGCCAAGCTCGGCAAACCAACGGGCGTATTTATCACCAACGGGGTGCGCATGATCCAGTATGCTGGCATGCAGTACCAGACGCGGGCCGCTACCTTTATCCCCGTCGTTGGCCTGTTCGCAGGCGGCGCCGACATGCAAATGAGCCAGGTGCTGTTTCAGTTCGACGCCCAAGGCAAGTTAGCCAAGACCGCAACCAGCGAGCACATCACAGAATCTCGGATCGGCAACACAACGACCACCACTACAAACGTTGTAAATGGCCCTGAGACTCGATAAGGTTGTTCTGCGCCGTGTGTCCTAGGCCGCAGTCACATCCCTGCCAGCCCGCCCAGAGCGGGCTTTTTTACGCCTGCTGTTTGTGGTTTGTTAGCCAACACCAAACATTCCAACGAATAATTTAAGAAATACTTAACCAAAGGCTATTGACACTGAATAATCCATTGGCTAATAATCCACTCCACACCGCCAATTCAGGCGGGCAAGGAGTCAGCGATGCAAGCACTGTCGATTTCAGAATCCAGCCGGCCAACGGCCCTCACCCTCGCCCCGATGTCAGCCGCAGTCGCCGCGATCTGGCACCAGCTGCAGGCCGAGATGCTGAAAGAAAACCACGGCCTGGCAACAGTGCCGGCTGGCGCGATTGTGCTGGCGTCACCGACCACGGATTGCCCCGCCCGTTTCCATCATGGCAACGACTACACCATGCTTACCGTGGGCAGCTGCGGCAACGAAGACACGTATATCAAGCGGCACAGCCGCCCAGCGAGCTGGAGCGCGACCATGTGGCACCCCGCGCACTGGCGCCACAGCATGTACCGGCTTGACGCGCAAGGCCGGCCTTGGAGTGCCTATGGCGAACCCCACGTCATCGATGACTTCGGCAGCCTGGTGCCGGTGGCCGCATGACCCGCCAGTCCACTACCTGCTGGGCGTTGGCCAGCCTCATGGCTCTGGTGCTGGCCAGCAGTCATTTGCTTGACGGCCCCGGCGACATCGATGCCGCCTTTGACACCGCCGCCGATGCGCAGCATGCCAGCAGCCAGGCGCTGCGCGACCTGCAGTCCAGCGCCCCCGCATCGGCCCGCCGCGAAGCCGCCGCCCGCCAGCTTTGCGCTGAGACACGCGGCGCCGGTGCCAGTGTGCGCTGGTCACCTGAAGGTCACCTGATCTGCAGCCTGCCGAACCGCCCGACCCCCCTTAGCCAACATGCGAAGGCCA
>JABMMH010000237.1 GCA_013205645.1 Polaromonas sp.
ATGTTTGACGGCGCGATCTAAAGAACTTCGCGAACTTCAATGGCCAGCCGCAGCCGGTGTTTCATGCGCCACTTGCGTGTTCGCGCCGGGCACCGCCTTGCGCGCAAACAGCGTGTACATGGTCGGCACCACAAAAATGGTAAGCAGTGTTCCCAAAGACATACCGCCCACAATGACCCAGCCGATTTGCATGCGGCTTTCAGCGCCCGCGCCAGTGGCCATCGCCAGCGGCAAAGCACCCAAGACCATCGCACCCGTGGTCATCAAAATCGGCCGCAGACGCTGCGCTGAGGCTTTGACCACCGCGTCGATCATGTCCATGCCCTGACCCCGCAGCTGATTGGTGAACTCGACGATCAAGATGCCGTGCTTGGTGATCAGCCCGACCAGCGTGATCAAACCGATCTGGGAATACACATTGAGTGATCCACCGCTCCATTTGAGGGCCAGCAGTGCGCCAATCATTGACAGCGGCACCGACAACATGATGACGAACGGATCGACAAAGCTCTCGAATTGCGCCGCCAGCACCAAGAAGATAAACACCAGCGCCAGCACAAAGACAATCACCAGCGCGCCTTGCGAATTGCGGAACTCACGTGACGTGCCGTTGAGCTCGGTGCTGTAGCCGGTGGTGAGAATTTTCGCCGCCGTCTGATCCATGAAACGCAAGGCTTCGCCCAGCGAGTAATCGCTGGACAAATTGGCCGTGATGGTGACAGAGCGGCGCTGGCCAAAGTGGTTCAATTCACGCGGTGAAACGCTTTCGCGGACCTTCACCAGAGCGGACAGCGGAATGATGGCATCGTTGCGACCACGCACGTAAATTTGGTCAATGTCTTCCGGCGTGTTGCGGCCACTGGCCTGCGTCTGCACGATCACGTCGTACTGCTCAGCATCACGTTTGTAGCGCGTCACATTGCGCCCGCCCAGCAGGGTTTCAATCGCCTTGGCAACCACCTCAACACTCACGCCAAGATCAGCCGCCTTCTCGCGATCGACATTGATACGCAGCTCTGGTTTGTTCAGGCGTAAGTCAACGTCGGGCGAGACAATGCCCGGATTTTTGGCGATTTCGTCAAGCATCTTGCGCACCATGCCGTTCAGGTTTTGGTAGCTTTCAGAGGTCTGGATGACGAAGTTGAGCGGTCGCTCGCGAAAGCCCTGACCGAGTGAAGGCGGCGTGATCGGGAAGGCTGTGACGCCCGACAAGCTGGCGAATTTGGGGCCAAGTTCGCGCGCCAGGTCCATGGTGGTTCGCTGGCGCTTGTCCCAGTCCACAGTGCGGTAAATCACACTGGCCTGCGCCACAGTCGGGTTGCCCAAGCTGACATAAATGCGGTCGAACTCTTTGAAGGGTTGGCCCATTTTCTCCAAGGCTCTGGCGTAACGGTCTGTGTAGTCCAACGTCGCGCCGTCGGGCGCATTGACGTTGGCCAGAATCACGCCGCGATCTTCCATTGGTGAGAGCTCTTGCTTCATGGTCGGGAACACCAAGGCAATCGCCGCCGCGCTGATCAACATCACCAGCAGCACCAGCCAGCGCGCCTGCAACAGCCAACCCTTGAGCCGACCACTCAACCCGGCGTTGGCAGGCGGCCGGTGACGCATGGTCACCAGCCAGCGCAGAAAGGCACCGTAACGGTCGGACAAACCTGTCAACAGGCGCTCCATGCCGCGGTCAAAACGGTTGGGCTTTGGGTTGTGCTTGAGCAACTGCGTGCACATCATGGGCGTCAGCGTCAGCGCGACAAAACCAGACACTACCACCGCGCCAGCCAACGCCAGTGCGAACTCCACAAACAGCCGCCCGGTACGCCCAGGCGTGAAAGCCAGTGGTGCGTAGACCGCCACCAGCGTGGCCGTCATGGTGACGATGGCAAAGCCAATTTCACGGGCACCCTTGATGCCCGCTGAAAACGGGTCCATGCCTTCTTCAATATGCCGGTAAATGTTCTCCAACATGACGATCGCGTCATCGACCACCAGACCAATCGCCAGCACCAACGCCAGCAAGGTCAAGGTGTTGATCGAAAAACCAGCCAAAGCCATCAGCGCGAACGTACCGATCAGGCTGACGGGAATCGTGATGATGGGAATGATCGACGCGCGCAAGGTGCGCAAGAACACAAAAATAACCAGCGCTACCAGGAACACTGCTTCGACGATGGTGTGATAAACATTTTTAACAGAGCGGTCAATGAAGACTGAATTGTCATTGGCCACGTCGATCACCATGCCGGCTGGCAAATCAGCCTGCAGCTTGGGCAAGGCCGCCCGCACACCCTTGGACAGGTCGAGCGGATTGGCGGTGGCCTGCCGGATCACGCCCACGGCCACGGCGGCTCGGCCGTTCAAACGAACCGCCGTGCGCTCGTCGGCCGCGCCTTCTTCGACCCTCGCCACATCGCGCACCCGCACTGGAAAGCCGTTGACGGTTTTCACCACAATCTCGCCGAACTGGGCCGGCTTGATCAGGTTGGTCTGGGAGGTGACGCTGAACTCGCGCTGCTGTGACTCAATGCGGCCCGCCGGCAACTCCATGTTGCTGCGCCGAATGGCGTCTTCGACGTCTTGGCTGGTCAGGCGAAAGGCGGCCATCTTGTCGCTGTCAAGCCAGACCCGCATGGCGTATTTGCGTTCGCCAAAAATGCGCACATCGGCCACACCGGTGACGGTCTGAAAACGCGGCTTGACCACCCGGTTCACCAAGTCGTTGATTTCCAGCTGGGTCAGGGAGTCGCTGGAAAAGGCGATCTGAATGACGGGGAACGCGTCGGCCTCAACTTTGGCAATCACCGGCTCTTCAATCGCTTGCGGCAAACGGTTGCGCACCCGAGAGGTTCTGTCACGGACTTCGGCGGCGGCTGAGTCGGCGTCTTTCTCAAGCCGGAAACGGACACTGATCTGGCCTTGGTCGGCACGGCTGATCGAAGTGATCACGTCGACACCGTCAATCCCGGCAATCGAGTCTTCCAGCGGCTTGGTCACCTGCGACTCGATGACCTCTGCCGAGGCACCGGGGTAACGCACGCTGACGGTCACCACGGGCTCGTCAATTTTCGGGTACTCACGCACCGTGAGTCGGTTGAAACTGACCGCGCCAATCAGCACGATCAGCAGCGACAGCACGGTGGCAAACACCGGCCGACGAATGGAAACTTCAGCGATTTGCATGGTCAGGGGTTCCGGCTATCGGTCTGGAAAATTCAGGCTGGAATTGTTCAGGCTGGCGAGTGAGTTGGCTTGCGCGTCGGCTTGGCCGATGGGTTGGCAGCGCCAGTCATGCCAGCGCGGCAAGGGTCTGGACCGGTGAGCGGCGCCATAGCATTGGCCGGGGGCTTAGTTGACGTTGTAGCCGTGCCTGTAGTTGGTGCTGGCCCGGCCGGAGCGGTGGCGATTTCCAGCACGCGCACTGCGCTGCCGTCGCGCTGAACACGCTGCTGACCCGCAGTGACGACGGTGTCGCCAACAGCCAGACCGTCCAGAATCTCGACCTTGCCGGGCATGCGCTGACCCACCTTGACCTCGACCCGCTGCGTCACGAAGCCTTGAGCGTCAGGTCCGGGCAGCAGCTTGATGACGAATTGCTTACCGGCTTGCGGCACGATGGCTTCTTCAGGAATCACACGGGCGTCATCACGCTGACCAAACACCGTGTTGACGCGCGCAAACATGCCAGGGCGCAGTTGCAGGCGGCGGTTGTCTATGCAGGCGCGCACGCCAACCGAACGGCCGTTAGCATCAATCAAGGGATCAATGGCTTGCAAAACGGCCGTGAACTTACGACCTGGCAAAGCATCGAGTTCCACCGTGGCGGTCTGCCCACGTCTGACTTTGGACTGAAAGCGCTCGGGCAGACGGTAGTCAACAAAAATCGCTTCGATGTCTTCGATATTGACAATGTCAGCGCCGTCCTTCAAGTAATCACCGACGTTGACCAGACGGATGCCTGCCAAGCCGTCAAACGGTGCGAGGATCTTCAGGCGCGCAGCGGTCGCGTGGGCCAGCGCCAGCTTGGCCTCGCCCACTTGCAGAGCGGCCGCACTTTCGTCGACGGTGCGGCGGCTGATGAAGTTTTGTTCCACCAAGTCTTGATTGCGTTTGTGGTTGGCCACGGCGATGCTGAGTTCAGCCTGCGCCTGCTGCACTTGGGCCATTGGCAAACGGTCATCCAGTTGCACCAACAACTGACCGGCTTTGACACGATCGCCGTCACGGAAGTTGAGCTGCGTGATGCGGCCACTGATCTCGGGCCGCAAGACCACGCCTTGGCGCGAACGCAGCGAGCCAACGGCCTGCGCGTCGTCCACCAACTTCTTGATTTCAACGCGGGCGACTTCAACTGAAGGCTTGCCAGTACCGCCTTGAGGGCCGGGGGCCGGGGCCGATGTCAAGGGTGCTTCGGCCAATGACTTGGATGGCTGGTTCTGATACCACCATGCGGCCGCGCCAAGCGTGGCGATGCCGACGGCGGCCACCACGGGATAAATTACTTTTGAGGCCATGAAAAAAGCTTCCGCGTTGAGGAAGGATAAGTTAGTCCGTCAATGTAACAGGCTGTATCAATTTCACAGAGCCTTTGGGCCTGAAAAGAACCTCTTGAGCGGCAATTTACATACCGTTAACAAAGCGCTAAAGCCGGGCAGGAGACCGATTCGCAGCCAGGGCCATGTCGACCCCTTTGTTAGCCAAGGTGTCGGCTCGCTCATTCCCAGGGTCACCCGCATGACCCTTGACCCAGCGCCAGTCAATTTGATGCCCGCCCGAAGCCACCAAGGCATCTAAGCGCTGCCAAAGGTCGACGTTTTTCACTGGCGCTTTAGCCGCCGTGCGCCAGCCGCGGGCTTTCCAGCCATGCACCCATTCCGTGATGCCCTTGCGGACATACTCGCTGTCCAAGTAAAGCGTGACTTGGCAGGGACGCTTGAGCGCCGACAAAGCTTCAATGACCGCCATCATTTCCATGCGGTTGTTGGTGGTACCGAGTTCGCCACCGAAAAGCTCTTTGACGGTGCCGCCGGAGCTGAGCATCGCGCCCCACCCCCCAGGGCCAGGGTTGCCCTTGCAGGCGCCATCGGTATAAATCACCACCGGCGCGGCCGGGGTCTGGACTTCTGTCATGAATGAGTTGTCTTCGTTAGTAGGGAAAGAGGAGGAAAGAGATAGGCGCAGGCTGCGCTCAACGCTTGACGGATGGGTTCACGGAAGAACTCGCCGAAGAATCCGACCGAGCCGGCCGACGATTGGCCACTACTGCAGGCGCTGCAGCCCGCGCTGCACGGTTTTTCCAAGCGGGCTCCAGCAAGCGCATGCCGCGCACGCGCTTGGTCGCCACCAAAAAATACACCGCGCCCAAGATCGGCCACCAACGCGCCCCAGCGGTTTCCATCCAAGCGAAACGGTCAAGCCAGCGGGCCGTGTCGATGGCGGGACGGTAGCAGCCAAATTGAGCCGACTCGACCTCAAAACTGAGCAGGCGCAACCAGTCGCGCAAGCGCCAATGGCCGATGAATTCACCGCGCTCAGGCAGAAACAAGTTGCCAAAACCCAACCGCTGACAGAAGTGGTCGCGTTGTTGCCGCAAGCCCCACAAGCTGGCCGGGTTCAGACCACTGATAACAACGCGCCCCTCCGGCACCAAGACGCGCTCAACTTCACGCAGCGTGGCGTGCGGGTCATGACTGAGCTCCAGCGTGTGCGGCAAAACCACCAGATCTAAGCTGTTGGCGGGATAAGGCAAAGCCGCTGAGTGTGTCAAAAGTGCTACGCGCCGGGAACTCTGGGGCTGCTTACAACTCGAATCCAAAGTCCGGCCTGTAGCGTTTACAGTCATGCCTTGTATGGAATCCAGCGCCAGCCACTGATGGGGCATGCGGTTATTACGCAAGGTGTCCACTTCCTGCAAGCCTAATTGCAGGGCATGGAAACCAAAAATATCACTCACCGCTTGGTCGAAACGCTCGCGCTCCCACGCCAGCAAGTATTCACCGGGCGGTGTTTTCAACCAATCCGTCAAACCTATAATTTCCGAGCTCATCCAGACCACTGCATGTGTTTTCTCAAGTGTTTTCAATCAGCAGCTGATTTTAGTCACGCCTTCACATTCAGCGAGACCACCTGATGGTCTTGCCTTCCGACAATTCACCGAGCTGCCCTCAAGGCACTGGAAACGACCCCTCTCATGACCTTCATTCAGCCCAGCGCCTTGTCCTCTTTTTGGCGCCTCGCAAGCCGTCCACTTCATCGTTTGCACGAACTTCGCTCACGCGCATCCACCCTCGTATTGACGAGCGTCGCCTTGGCCGTGCTGTCGGGCTGCGCCACAACGGGTTCCGTAGAACCACTGGACACGACCTCTGGACCGCTGATGGCCCCCATGTCCGCCGCAGCTCAAGCTAGACCTGAACGGCGCGCAATTAGCCAACCAGCTCGCCCAGCTGTGGCACCGACGACGACCCTCAAATCAATCTCACCGATGGACGAAACAACCCACTCCGTGGCGTCGCTCGAAGCACCGATAGAGCTGTGGGACCGGATACGCCGGGGCTATGCCATGCCCGACCTAGAGGGCGAACTGGTGACAGACCGCGAGCAGTGGTATTCCAGCCGACCGGACTACATCCAGCGCATGACTGAACGCTCCAGCAAATACCTGTTCCATATCGTTGAGGAATTGGAACGCCGCAACATGCCGACCGAGCTGGCGTTGCTGCCCTTCATCGAAAGCGCCTTCAACCCGCAAGCTGTTTCCAGTGCCAAGGCTGCAGGCATGTGGCAGTTCATGCCGGCGACCGGCACTTATTTCGACCTCAAGCAAAACATCTTTCAAGATGACCGGCGCGACGTACTGGCATCCACCCGCGCAGCGCTGGACTACCTGCAACAACTCAACACCCTGTTTGGCGACTGGCACTTGGCGCTGGCCGCCTACAACTGGGGTCAAGGCAATGTCGGCAAGGCCATTGCACGCAACAAAAAGGCAGGCCTTGGCACCAGCTACACCGACCTGAACATGCCGGCCGAAACCCGTTTGTATGTGCCCAAGCTGCAAGCCGTTAAAAACATTGTTGGCAATCCAGATGCGTTCAAAACCGAGCTGCCACTGATCGAAAACCACCCGTATTTTCAAGAAGTTACGATCTCCCGCGACATTGACGTGGCCCTCGCCGCCAAACTCGCCGATGTCAAACTGGAAGACTTTAAAGCGCTGAATCCAGCGGCACACCGACCGATTATTTTGGCAGCTGGCACGTCCCAAATTTTGCTGCCTTGGGACAGCGCCAAGGTCTTTCAGCGCAACTTTGAAGCCTACACGCTGGGCCAATACGCCAGCTGGACGACCTGGACCGTGCCCAGCACGATGGCCCCCAGCGAAGCGGCCCGGCGCACTGGCATGAGCGAGAGCGACATGCGCTCGATCAACGGCATTCCGCCGCGCATGCTGGTCAGGGCCGGCTCAACCCTGCTGGTGCCGCGTTCCGCCAAAGTCATCAATGATGTGACCAGCCATGTTGTCGAAAACGGCCAATTGAATCTGGCCCCCGAGGTGGTCACGCGGCGTGTCAACGTCAAGGCCCGCAGGGGTGAAACCGTGGCCACCTTGGCGCGGCGTTATCGCGTCAGCACATTTGATGTCGCTGACTGGAACCAAGTCACGGCACACACACGCTTCCAGATGGGTCAGTCGCTGGTGGTTTTTCTGCCCGTCAAGGCCAGCGCTAAGCGCGGCAGCAAACTCCAAGCCGTCAAAAGAGTGCCTCGGAAATAATTTTTATCTTTTGAAAAATGCCATGTCATTGCAAGGCTGAGCTGTGTCGCGAACACATTTTTCGCCTACGTTTTTTTTAAACACAACATCCAAACACTATGCTGAAAAAGCTTTTCATGGCCGCCACTGTCGCCGCCACTCTCGTTTTGGGTGCCTGTAAAGATCAGACACCCACGCCGTCTGCAAATCAAGCCAGCGCCACGCCGGTGTCGATCGCCGCCATTCAAGCAGAGGCCAAAGGCTTCAGCGTCGGCGTGCCAATGAGTGCACGCACGGTCTACGTCTTTTTTGACCCACAGTGCCCGCATTGCACCGTCCTTTGGGAGTCGGCCAAACCACTGAAGAATCAGATCCGTTTCTTGTGGATTCCGGTCGGCATTATCAATGCGTCCAGCACCGCACAAGGCGCCACGATACTGGCCATGCCAGACCCGGAAACCGCCATGGATGCGCATGAGGCATCGATGACCGCCAAGACCGGCGGCATCAGCGCCTCACGCGACATTGACCCGTCAAAAGCCGCGGTCGCTCAAAACACCCAGCTCATGACGCGCTTCGGTTTTGCATCGATTCCCACCATCGTCACCACGAACGTCCAAACGGGCGCGCTGATCACGCATGAAGGCTCGATGCCAACAGCTGCGCTGGCCAGCTTTTTAGGCTTGACGGTCAGGCCTTAAAGCGCTCCTTGGCACGGCGCGCAAACACATTCGTGAAGGTCTTGGCCAGATCGATCTTGTCGGCCTTGATCTCAGGATTGAAACTCGCCAGTGCCCGCAAGGCTGTGCTGGGACCGTTATCAGGCATCACGCCATCCAGCGAGATCGACTCGCGCAGCTGGTCAAAAGAGGCCAGGTACAAAGCCCGGTCACCGAGCAAATACGCATCCGGCACGGTTTTGATGATGTCGCCAGGACCGGCTGTTTGTAGCCACTTCAAGCCATGGACAAGGGCATTCGTCAAGGCTTGGCAGGTGTTCGGATTTTTCTGCACGAAGTCGCCCGCAGCGACAAGACAGGCCGACGGCATGGGTCCGCCGAAAACATCGATCGCGCCCTTCAGCGAGCGGGTGTCCGCAATGATCTTGACCTCGCCTTTTTGCTCCAACATGGTCATCACAGGATCGGTGTGACTCAAGGCGTCAATCTGCCCTGCGTACAAGGCGGCCAGCGCGCTCGCCGTCGAGCCCAACTCAACAAAAGTCACCTCGCTGAGCTTCAGGTTAAAGCGTGCCAAGAGCAAGCCGACCGTCAAGTGACTCGCTGAACCAAGCGCCACAACACCGATCTTTCGACCCTTCAAATCAGCCCCTGTTTTGAAATTCGGCAGGCTGCGGACTGACACGGCAAAAGCGATCTGCGGTGTTCGCGCCTGCAGGCCGAAAGCCTGAAGCCATTGGTTTTTAGCCTGCAACTCGATGGTTTTGGCAAAGGCCGTGGCACCCACATCAGCCGCCCCATTGACGATGGCCTGCGCGGCTCGGTCACCCGTGCCCCAGTCGTTGATCTCCAGGTCCAGACCTTCTGCTTTGAAATACCCCAGCTGCTCTGAAATTGTCACGGGCAGAAAGCCGAGCGATGCCTTGCCATCGACCGCCATCACAAGGCGCGTGCGCTCCAGCTTGGGCTGAGCTCCAAAAACGGGCATGGCCAGCGAGCTCGCACATAAAAGCCCTGCACCGCCCCATTGCCGGCGAGTCACACCGTCTGGTCGCGTCATGCGCTCACCCCCTTGAATGCTTGATCTTGACACCAGCATAACCAGCCAAAAGAAAACCCGCATCAGGATGATCCCGTGCGGGTTTGTACTCAAACGAAAAGTGGCTTGGGGAGTCAGTGACGACCAGCGATCTTGCCAGCCATCAGCGCTGTTTCAGCGAAATCCTGCAAACAACAGCGCGACATTGGCCAGCAGAGCCAGCATCCAAATAACGCTCCGCAGATTGGCCTTGTTGGCCACGTACGCGGCAACATACGCAAGACGCAGGGCAACGAAAGCCAGCGCCAACACATCAACATATCCCTGGGACGCTTGCAATTGATGCGCAATGATGACGGCCGCAAAAAAGAACGGCAGTGCCTCAAAAGTGTTGGCTTGAGCGTTGTTGGCGCGCGCCCGCCATTCGGTCTGGCGCTGCAGCCAGTTGCGCGGGTCTGCGTTGTCGTAACCACCCTCGCCGGGTGGCGTGCGCATCATGCCGGACTTGGCGATGCCAGCGCAGACCACGGGCAACAAAGCCATCGCCAGCACACACCAATAAGCGATTGTGAAGTTTGGAAGCATGATTTTTTAACGCCTTTCAGTCCTATTTAACGTCTGTCGACAAGTGCATGGGCGATGGTGCCCAGATCGACATATTCGAGTTCGCTGCCCACCGGCACACCCCGCGCCAACCGCGTGACCTGGACACCGCGGATTTTCAAAGCCTGCGCAATCACGTGGGCAGTGGCTTCGCCTTCGGCGGTGAAATTGGTCGCCAGAATCACTTCTTGGACTTCACGCTCATTCTCTGGCAAATGCTCACCTTGCGCGTCTCTGGGAACGACGCGGTCAAAGAGTTTTTTAAGTCCTATCTCGTTCGGCCCAACGCCGTCGAGCGGGCTCAACTTGCCCATCAACACAAAATATAAACCGCGGTAAGCCAGCGTGCGCTCAAGCGCAGCTTGATCAGCGGGCGTTTCCACCACGCACAACTGACTGCGGTCACGCTGCGGGTTTTGGCAAGTCATGCAAACTTCTTGCTCGGTCAGCGTGTTGCACAGTGCGCAATGCTTGACGCTGTGCACCGCATGCTCCAGCGCCTTGGCAATTTGCAAGGCACCGGACTTGTCGTTTTGCAACAAGTGAAACGCCATGCGAGCGGCCGACTTGAGGCCAACGCCGGGCAAGCGGCGCAAGGCCTGCGTCAAGCCCTCTAGCGCATTCGAATCAGCCATGGAATACGACCGGCTCCAAACACAGCATCAGAACGGCATCTTCATGCCGCCGGGCAGTGCCGGCATGCCAGCGGTGATCTTGCCCATTTTTTCCTGGCTCAAGTCTTCAGCTTTGCGCACAGCGGCGTTGAAGGCTGCCGCGACCAAGTCTTCCAGCATGTCTTTGTCGTCGGCCACCAGCAAGCTGGCATCGATTTCGACACGTTTGACGTCGTGTTTGCAGGTCATCGTGACCTTGACCAAGCCGGCGCCAGCTTCGGCGGTGACTTCAATGAAGGCCAGCTCATCTTGGGCTTTTTTCAGGTTGTCCTGCATGGCTTGCGCCTGCTTCATGAGGCCGGCGAGTTGTCCTTTGTTGAACATGTTTTGATTCCTTGGTAATTGGTTTTAGGTGCGGTCTTGAATGCGTGTCTTGATCATATCGGCTTGGTCAATTCAGCAATCGAGGTCGAAGTCGATGCCGGGGCCAACGGGCGGATACTGCCGGGCACCACGCGGGCGCCCCATTGGCGCACCATGTCTTGCACAAAGGGATCATTTTCAATGACCTCTTCGGCTTGTCGCTGCCGCTCTGTCTGAGCCGCTGTATTGCGGCGCGCAGGCGTGTCGACCGCAGGGCCGACTTCCACCAGCAATCGAGTGAGTGCCGGCGCAGCGGCAGCATCTGGCAGGCCATGCAGGCCATGCAGGCTTTGAATGGCTTGCAGCAACTTGTCGCAAGCACCGGCGTGGTTGAGCGACTGGCGCTCGACCCGCAAAGTCCAGACGCCCTCTTCCTGCGATTGCAACTCAGACTGCAGCGCCAACTCACGCACCAGCGCGGCGATCAGCTCAGCGCTGATCAGCCCCTGCACCACTGAAGCCCAATGGTCGCCGAGTGGCGTGGCCAGCATGGGCGTGAGTTTTTCAACGCTCACACTGGGAGCGACGGGCGAAGGGGTCGGGATTAACTCTACGGGCTTTACTGGTTCCACCTCTGCCACAGCCCTCACCGGCACAACAGGAGCAGGAACGGGCTCGGCCACTGCACGCAGCACAGGCGGCGAAACCGCCACAGGCGCCGCAAGACGCGGCTCAGGCAGTGGCTTTTTTGGGGGCTCGACGGCACCCCGCGATTCAGCTGTACCCGTCACGCGCTTGAAAGGCAGCAGTCGCAGCAACACCATGGTTAGCGCCGCGTATTCATCGGGAGCCAGCCCCAACTCGCCCCGGCCGTGCAAGCACAGGCTGTAGAGCAACTGGGTTTCATCAGCCGGCAGCAACTGCGCCAAACGCGCAGTTTCAGACACATCAGGGTCACTCGCATCGTCGCTCGCGCCGATGCCGGGCACCGCCTGCAGCACGGCCATGCGTTGCAACACGCTGGTCATTTCTTCCAGCGTGGAGGCTGCACTCAAGCCGTTCAGACGCAACACCTCGGACATCTCAACAATACTTTTGCCATCGCCACGCGCCAAGGCGTCGAGCAGCTGATAGACATAACTGCGGTCAACGCTGCCGAGCATCTGCCGCACGCCGGCTTCGATCAGCGTGCCAGAGCCAAAGGCAATCGCCTGATCGGTCAGCGACAGCGCATCGCGCATAGAACCGCGTGCGGCGCGGGCCAGCAAACGCAGCGCCTGCGGCTCAGCCGCGACGTCCTCGGCGGCCAACACTTGGACCAAATGCTCCAGAATGGTTTCAGGCGCCATAGGCCGCAAATTGAATTGCAAACAGCGCGACAGCACCGTAGCAGGCACTTTTTGGGGGTCGGTCGTGGCCAGCACGAACTTCAGGTAAGCCGGCGGCTCTTCCAGCGTCTTCAACATGGCATTGAAAGCCGTGTTGGTCAGCATGTGAACCTCGTCAATCATGAATACTTTGAAGCGGCCCACAACGGGTTTGTAAACCGCTTGCTCCAGCAATTGCGCGATCTCGTCAACGCCGCGATTCGAGGCCGCATCGAGCTCGGTGTAGTCGACGAAACGGCCGCTGTCGATGTCCGTGCAAGCCTCGCAAACACCGCAAGGCGTGGCCGTGATGTCACCCGTGCCGTCAGGGCCGGTGCAGTTGAGGGACTTGGCCAAAATCCGCGACACCGTGGTCTTGCCCACACCGCGCGTGCCGGTGAACAAATACGCATGGTGCAAGCGCTGCGTGCCCAAGGCATTGCTCAAAGCCTGCACCACATGCGACTGCCCAACCATTTCCGAAAAATTCTTGGGGCGGTATTTACGAGCAAGGACGAGGTAAGACATCGCAGCATTCTAAAGTGCCCGAAAAATCACCCTGCTGATGGGCAGGTTGGTCTTTGCGCGCCGGGCAAGTCCATTACAATTCACAGTGACGGGCCTCCCCGCATGGTGAAGCGGCCAACCGGGTCAGATGGGGAACCAAGCAGCCCTAACTGCGGAGCCAGTGCCGGGGTCGGGCTCGTCACCTTTTTATTACGAAGTGAGTATTCATGCGGTTTCCCAGAGTGGGAGCCTAAAAGAAGGCACTTTTGTAACACCTGCCTGTAACACCTAGGTTTCACGTTGATAAATCAACGTGGAGCCAACACGGCAGCAGCTATTACTGCATCACCTTTCCGCGATGAAGCAACTATTGGCTTCGTCGTCAGGTGAAACGTTAGCGCAGATTAGGGCCAACGCAGCAGCTCGACGGGCTGTTTCTCTAGGACTTTAATCCTGAAAACCGCCTGTTATGCCCCCGCCTCAGAATTCGATCGCCTGACCCTCTGTCATCGGGATGATTTTGGTAGAGACGCCTTTCATGGCCGCCTGGAACTCAGCCAAGGTCCCTTTGGTCAACGGGTTGGAGTTGTAGTGGATGGGGATCACGGCTTTGGTTTTAATCCACGTTTTCATGGCGTAAGCAGCGTCGTCCGGGTCCATGGTGAAATTCCCGCCAATCGGGATCAGCACCAAGTCCGGCTTGTAGCGATCACTGATGAACTTCATGTCGCCGAACAAACCCGTGTCACCCATGTGCCAGATCTTGAAGCCGTGTTCAAGCTCAATGATGTAGCCCATGG
>JABMMH010000238.1 GCA_013205645.1 Polaromonas sp.
GCCGGCGGCGTGCGCAGTGCCCATGGATGCACCAACCACACGTCACGTCCCTTTAGCTGTTGTACAGCGGCCGCGTCTGGTGCGTTCAATTGAAGGTCTGCTGGCGGGCTGACGTGCAGTGAGGGCTCAGGTGTCAACTCAGCTGCCGCAAAATTGGCACGGGTTAATGTCTCTGACCTTTTGCTGGAAGTGCGAGCAAGCAGGTCCAACTGTTCGTAGGATAGATCGATAACCGAGTCGTGACTGTGCCAATGAACAGGGGCATAGCGCGCCACGTTGTCGGCATTGAACAAGTACGGTTTGTGGCTGCCGGTGCCCGCAACCCACTGCCAACTGAGATGGTTGCTGGCGAGGTCGCCGTCAAGAAGATGCGCCACTAACCAGTCGGCACCTGCACGCCAATGCACTTGGCGTATGTGCACTGCATAGCTTGCAAGCCACATCCGGGCATGGTTGTGCAGTGTCCCGGTGGCGTAAAGTGAACGCACGGCCTCATCAATGACATGCACGCCAGTCCGTGCTTGACGAATGTCGGCTGGCAGCACCGTGGCATAGATTTCGTCTGGCAGCGGGCCTGGGTGCAGGGACTGCAGGATGCCATCTCCTGCATGCGACCAAGCGTGACGGAAGAACTCTCGCCAACCCAATTCATAGACCAACTTGTGATTCACTGCCAGCGGTTCAAGTTTCAGTAATTCGACCAGAACCTCGCGCATCGTCACCAAGCCATGGGTCAAATAGGGCGACAGACCTGTCACCGCGCCACCGATGTCATTGCGCGTGCGCGCATAGACAGCCGGTCGGACGCGTGCAATCCGCGCCATCGCCGCTGTGCGATTGGCTGGTAACGCAGGGTCAAACTGCTGGGTCATCGGTTCGCTGATTGCAGCCGCCGTGTTGGTCTGTAACTCACGCATCTCGCTCAACCGGCGGCAAACAACAGCCAGATGAAAATCACCAACTGCGTCATGTTGAGACCAACGCTGACCCAATGCAGCGCCTTGAATGCAGTGGCTTGTTTATCGTCGCGTGCTCGGTTGATGCGCGGCGTGAGCCAAAAGCAGCTGAAAAAGAAAACCAAGGCGCACCCCGTCAGTGCTGCCAGGCCGACAGTGTCAGTTCCTCCGGCAAAAGCCGCCGCTGCCGCTGCAGCTGTGGTGACGCCCAAAAAGAAAAAATATTTGGGAAAGAACTTGCGCACGTAGGCCGCTGACCATTCCGGCGGCAAGGCAGTGAAGATGGTGGGTGCAACCGCGACGGTGAAAAACACCATGATCCCAACGTTGCCGGCGATCAACAGCTGGGTCAAGTAAGGCCACATCAGAACGCCCTCTGTAGCAGGCTAGGGCGGTTGAATTCAGAAAAGACACTGATTGGAAAGGCGGTCATGGGTAACGCTTTGTCTATGCCAGAACATGCTGGACACCGTTTGTAGCGCAACCCGTGAAGCGACGCATTTTCCGGGAAATTAGGGCGCCGGCAATTCCCATCCCTGTCCCCATGCGCTGGCGGATTTCTTGTGGGGTCTCAGTGACAGTTTCCAGCTTTTAACGTCGCTGGCTGGGCGTCCCATCTACACCGAGGGGCGCCAGTAAAGCATCCAGATCGACGGCGTCAAATTTGAGCGCACCTTCGGTATCGTGCCCCAGCACGCTGTTGGTTAACGCCAGTTTGCGCGCCTGCAACTCCAGCATGCGCTCTTCAATGCTGCCTTCGACGACCAGCTTGTAGACCAGCACAGGCCGGTCTTGGCCAATGCGGTGCGCGCGCGCGGTGGCTTGCTCTTCCACCGCGGGGTTCCACCACGGGTCCATGTGAATCACGGTGTCGGCGGCGGTCAGGTTCAAGCCAAGGCCGCCGGCTTTCAGGCTGACCAACAGCACGGGAACTTCTTGCGCTTGAAACCGCCGCACCACTTTGCCGCGCTCCTTGGTAGCGGTCTTGCCAGTCAGGCTTAGAAACGGCAATTCCAGTAGCAGCAGTTGGTCTGCAATCAGGTCCAGCAACTCAGTGAACTGCGAAAACACCAACACGCGGCGGCCTTGTTCCACCAGCGTGGGCAGCATGTCGCTCAGTAGTTCCAACTTGGCGCGTTCCATGGTCGGACCAGACTTGTTGCCTTTGACCAGATGCGGGTCGCAGCAAACTTGGCGCAGCTTGAGCAGCGCGTCCAAGATGCTGATTTGTGCGCCGTTAAAGCTCTTGCGCTGCAGCACGCGGCGCACTTGAACATCGACCGCCACGCGAACACTCTCATACAGTTCGAGCTGCTGGCCTTGCAAGCGCACGCGTTGGATGACCTCGGTGCGCGGGGGCAGTTCGCTGGCAACGTCTTGTTTGCGTCGGCGCAGGACGAAGGGACGCACGCGTTGCGCCAGCAATGCTGCGCGCAAGGTTTCGCCGTTTTCTTCGATCGGCTTGCGCCACTGAGCGGCAAAGTGGCGGGCGTCGCCCA
>JABMMH010000239.1 GCA_013205645.1 Polaromonas sp.
CATCACGCATCCCTACCTGAACGTCGGGCGCATCGAGGGCGGCAGCAACACCAATGTGGTGCCCGGCAAAGTCCTGCTCAAGCTCGACCGCCGCATGATCCCCGAGGAAGACCCCGCCGTCGTGGAAGCCGAGGTGCGCGCGCTTGTCGAGAAAGCTGTCGCCGCCAGCCCGGGCGTGCGGCTGGAGATCAAGCGCTTGCTGCTGGCCGGCCCGCTCAAACCGCTGCCCGGCAACGCGGCGCTGGTGCAGTCCATCCAGCAGCACGGCCATGAAGTTTTCGGCGAGCCGATCCCCGAAAGCGGCACGCCGCTGTACACCGACGTGCGGCTGTACGGCGCGTTCGGTGTGCCGGCGGTGATCTACGGCGCCGGCCCGCGCACGGTGCTGCAAAGCAACGCCAAGCGCGCCGACGAGCACTTGGAACTGGAAGACCTGAAACGCGCCACCAAGGTGATTGCACGCACCTTGTTCGACCTGTTGGCGCCTGCCGCGCACCGAACCGGGGCGTGAGAGGCCGCGCCCGCTTGGGCACGAAGATTGCACACCCAGCCCACCTATGAACAACACCACCCGCTCCTCCTTCGCCCGCCGCGCCCTGTTGGCCGCTGCGGCCCTGAGCCTGTCGCTGCCCGCACTGGCGCAAACGCCCATCAAGTTCCAGCTTGATTGGCGCTTCGAAGGCCCGGCCGCGCTGTTCCTGGCATCCAGCGCCAAGGGCTACTACAAGGCCGCCGGGCTGGACGTGACGATTGACGCGGGCAACGGCTCGGGCGGCACGGTCACGCGCGTGGCCTCGGGTACCTACGACATGGGTTTTGCCGACTTGGCCGCGCTGATGGAATTTCACGCCAACAACCCCGACGCACCCAACAAGCCGGTGGCGGTGATGATGGTCTACAACAACACCCCGGCGGCGGTGCTGGCGCTCAAAAAGAGCGGCATCAAGTCCCCGGCCGATCTGAACAGCAAGAAGCTGGGGGCGCCCGGTTTTGACGCAGGGCGCAAGGCCTTCCCGATCTTCGCCAAGGCCAACAATATTTCGGGCGTGCAATGGATCAGCATGGACCCGCCGCTGCGCGAGACCATGCTGGTGCGCGGTGACGTTGACGCCATTACCGGCTTTTCGTTCACCTCTTTGCTTAACCTGGAAGCCCGCGGCATCAAAACCGAAGACATCGTGGTGATGCCCTACCCCGAGCATGGAGTCAAGCTGTATGGCAACGTGATCATTGCCACGCCCAAGATGATCAAAGAAAACCCGAAGGCCGTCACCGCGTTCCTGTCGGCCTTTGCCAAGGGGGCCAAGGAAGTGATGGCCAACCCCGATCCAGCGATTGAATACGTGAAGGCGCGCGACGGCATCATCAACGTTGACTTGGAAAAGCGCCGTCTGCGGATGGCCATTGACGCGGTGGTGGCCAGCCCGGACGCACGGGCTGAAGGCTTCGGTTTGGTCAACGGCGGACGGCTGTCGCTGATGGCCTCGCAGGTGTCGGATTCGTTCAACACCAAAACCCGCATTGACCCCAACGCAGTGTGGACCGACAAGCTGCTGCCAACCAAGGCCGAGCTCAACATTCTGCCTCCGGTGAAAAAGTAAGCATGGCATTTGTTGATTTCCAGAACGTCTGGCTGGCCTACAACGAGGAGCTCCTCGAGGCCGGCCAGTATGCGGTGGAAGACATCACGCTGAAGGTCAATGACGGCGAGTTCATCGCCATCGTGGGCCCTTCGGGCTGTGGCAAGTCCACCTTCATGAAGCTGACCACTGGCCTGAAAATGCCCAGCAAGGGCAGCATTCAGATTGGTGGCCAGCCAGTAACCGGCCCGCTGAAGATCAGCGGCATGTCGTTCCAGGCACCGTCCCTGCTGCCCTGGCGCACCACGCTGGACAACGTGCTGCTGCCACTTGAAATCGTTGAACCCTTTCGCAGCGAGTTTAAGCAGCGAAAGGCCGAGTTTGAAGCCCGCGCAATCGATCTGCTCAAGTCCGTCGGCCTGGGCGGCTATGAGCGCAAGTTCCCGTGGGAGTTGTCGGGCGGCATGCAGCAGCGCGCCAGTATCTGTCGTGCGCTAGTTCACGAGCCCAAGATGCTTCTGCTGGACGAACCCTTTGGTGCACTGGACGCATTTACCCGCGAAGAGCTGTGGTGCAACCTGCGCGACCTGCAAGCCCTCAAAAAATTTAACGTGATTTTGGTCACCCACGACCTGCGCGAGTCAGTGTTTCTGGCCGACACGGTGTATGTGATGAGCAAGAGCCCGGGGCGCTTTGTGCTGCAGCGCCAGATTGATCTGCCGCGCCCGCGCGACCTTGAAATTACTTATACCCCTGAGTTCACCGATATCGTGCACGAGCTGCGTGGCCATATTGGCGCAATCCGTAAAACTGGCGTGGTGGTACCCCAATGAAAATTACCCGAACAATGGAACGCTGGTCACCCCTGGTGGTGCTGGCTGCGGTGCTGCTGCTGTGGCAACTGGTGGTGGTGGCGTTTAATATCGCTGACTTCATTTTCCCCAGCCCTTGGCAGATTGCAAAAGAGTTTGTGGAGTTCAGGGGGCCGCTGCTGGCAGCGGCCTGGAAGACCTTCTGGGTCACCATGCTGGGTTTTGCGGTGGCGATCGTGGTGGGGGTGATGCTGGGCTTTTTGATTGGCAGCTCCAGGCTAGCCTACACCGCGCTGTACCCATTGATGGTGGCGTTTAATGCGGTGCCCAAAGCCGCAGTAGTGCCAATTTTGGTGGTGTGGTTTGGCATCGGCGTTGGCCCGGGCATTTTGACGGCGTTTTTGATCTCGTTCTTCCCGATCACGGTCAACATTGCCACCGGACTGGCCACACTGGAGCCCGAACTTGAAGACGTGTTGAGGGTGCTGGGTGCCAAGCGCTGGGACGTGCTGGTCAAAGTCGGCCTGCCGCGCTCGCTGCCCTACTTCTACGGCTCGCTCAAAATTGCCATCACACTGGCCTTTGTCGGCACCGTGCTGGCCGAAATGACTGCCGGCGACTCAGGCATTGGCTACCTAATGCAAACCGCCGGCTCGCAGCAGCGCCTGCCGTTGGCCTTTGCCGGGCTGGTCACCATTGGGGCCATGGCCATGGCCATGTACGAGCTGTTCAGCCTAGTTGAAAAGCGCACCACAGGCTGGGCTCACCGCGGCTCGCAGCACTAAGCTCAGGGCCAGCTCATGACCCCAGCGCAAATCGTGGCCGCCTTGTAGCGTGCCAACCAGGTGGCCCTCCGGGCTAACGGCTTAGGCCGCCATCCGTTTGGTGCCATTCTGGTCGCCCCAGATGGCCACACGGTGGTGGCCGAGCAAGGCAATGTGGACACGGTGAACCACGCCGAATCAGTGCTGGCCCGCACAGCAGCATTGAACTACAGCACTGACTACCTTTGGCGATGCACACTGGTCACGAC
>JABMMH010000240.1 GCA_013205645.1 Polaromonas sp.
CCGTAGACACGTGCGGCCCTGGCGTCGGCTTTACCGCGAATCTCCTGAACCTGGCGGTATGCGCTGGAACGGATCTCGCTCAGTTCTTTCTCCATGGTGCCGAGAATTTCAGCGCTTTGGCCTTCGCCTTCAGAGCGAAACTCGGCGGCGATCCGTTTGCGTTCCGAAATCATCCTGGAGTAGACCCGTTCTCTGACGCTCTCAATGTAGTCGAGGCGACGGATGCGCACGTCCACCAGCTCGATCCCATACTGCGGCATGATTTTCTGGGCTTCGGTCAGGATGTTGCGGGTGATTTCTTCGCGGCCGCGTGTCATCTCTTTGGTTAGCTGCGCTTGAACCTCCGCTGGAACTTCCGCCAGAGCTTCCCCTTCAGGCACCTCCCAAGAAGCACTGCGGACCAGTTCTACCAGTTCACTGCGCGAGACTTGGTCGCGCACCACCGAATCGATGATGTCGTCTAGGCGGGAGCGGGCACCCGCCTCGCTGGCGACGCTTTCGAGAAAGGTCGTGGCGTCGGCGATGCGCCAGCGCGCAGTCGTGTCGATCCAGATGAACTCGCGCCCTTTGGTCGGGATCTGATTCGGGTCGCCGTCCCACATCAGCAGGCGACTGTCAAAGCGGCGCACATCTTGAATCATGGGAATCTTGATGTGCAGTCCGGCCTCGGTGACAGGCTGGCCAACGGGTCGGCCGAACTGGACGATCACGGCCTGCTCGCCCTCTTCCAAGGTGTAGAACGTGCCTGAGAAGGCGATGACGGCGGCCAAAAGAAGGACGCCAATGCCGATGCTGCTTGTTTTTTTGATCATGGCTGTTTACCTCGGGTTCGTGGCTGCGGGCTGGACGGTTGGAGCGGGCCGCTGTGTGCCATCCATGCTCAGCATGGGCAACATGGCTTGTTGCTCGCTGTCGACGATGTAAAGCGCTTTGGCGCTTGGCAAGATGCTGCCCATGGCCTCTAGGTAGAGGCGTTTGCGCGTGACTTCAGGCGACCTTTTGTAGTCGGCCAAAATAGCCTTGAAGCGATTCGCTTCGCCTTCGGCGCGGTTGACTCGCTCGACCGCATAGCCTTCGGCTTCTGTGACGCTTTGGACGGCCTCGCCGCGCGCCCTTGGAATTTGCTGGTTGGCTTTTTCCTGGGCTTGGTTGATGGTCCGCTCCCGATCTTGGCGGGCCTCGTTGACCTCATTGAAGGCCGGTTTGACGGGATCCGGTGGCGTCACGTCTTGCAGTTCCACCGTGACCAAGCGAACGCCGGTGCCGTAATCCGAGAGGATTTTCTGCATTTCTTCTCTGACTTGAACGGAAATGGCGACACGGCCGACGGTCAGCACATCGCTGCCGAGCCGGTTGCCGACCACTTGGCGCATGACGGCCTCGGCGGTGTCGCGGATGGCTTGTCGAGACTCGCGCACATGGAACAGGTATTTGGCCGGGTCTTCGATCCGGTACTGAACGATCCACTGCACATCGATGACGTTCAAGTCGCCACTCAGCATCAGCGAGACATTTTTGAAAGGATTCTCGTTGGCCGCGTACTGCGTACGCGCGCCGGTCACTGAGGTCGTCATGAAACCGAATTCTTCTTTCAGCACCCGAGCGGTAGGCACCATGCGGACTTTTTCGATGCCGTTGGGAAACTTGAAGTGCAGACCCGGCCCGACCGTGCGGTCGACCGCACCAAAGCGCTGGATGATGCCGGTTTCTTCCGGCTGCACCGTGAACCAGCTGGTAGCGACAAAGAACAGCAGCACCACACCGCCGACAATCATGGCGATGGGTTTTGTACCGAGTGCGGAGGCACGTTTGCGGATTTCTTGGACAACATCCTCGGGGTCATAAGCGGCCATGTGTTTTCCTTTCAGTTAGACGTGGAATGCCCCACGGCATGGCCGTGACGCATCAGAGACAGAGATTGAAGATTGGTCGCGCCGCATTCTTGTTGATGCCAAGGCGCTGTGAAGGCCCGTTATGCGTGATGACGCCGATAACGGGTTGCCGGCTGTTCCTGGCCGCGCGGGTTGTGGTGAGGCTGGTGGCTATGAGCGCGCGCGCCTTGAACGCAGCGTCGGGGTGATGAAAAGGCAGCGATGATGCGGCGATTTCCATTCTAGTCACAGATGAGGCGCGCTTTGCCGAGGGCAACTGCCCAGTATTAATTAGTTACAAACTAAAGCCTTAAAGGCTCAATTTTATAAATATTTATAGTTACAAGACGCGTCAGTCCTTGGGTCGGAACGAAATAATCAGCGGCGTTGGCACGCGCCCATCGGTATCGCGCGGCAGGGTGGCGGTGCGGACGATGGCGGTCATCACAGCGTCGTCCCACGCCTTGTTGCCGCTGGATTTGACCAGTCGCTGGCTGGTGATGGTGCCGTCGAGTGTGGTGCGGACTTCGACTTCGGCGACCGGGTTGCCAGCGATGTCCTCGGTGAAGATCACGTTGGGCCTGACTCTGGCGCGGACTTTGCCGCCGTAGCTGGCCGACGGCCCGCTCGACTGCAATGCCGAGCCTTTGGCATCTGGGGCGCCGGTGGCACCTATTTGGGCGTTCATGCGAGCAATGTTGTCTTGGCGGAACTTGGCGTCGGCAGCGGCTTGCTTTTTAGCCTCCTGCTCTTTTTGGGAGGCCAGTTTTTGGGCTTCGACTTTAGCTTGCGCTGCGGCCTTTGCTGCCGCCTGCGCCTTGGCTTGGGCCAGTTCTTTCTCTTTCTCTTTTTCTTGGCGGGCTTTTTCTTGTTTCTCAGCCAGCGCCAAAGCTTTCTTTTTCGCTTCAGCGTCTTTTTGCTTGCGCAGCTTCTCTTGTGCCAATGCAATATCAGGATCGGGCAAGGTCTCAACCTTGGCCGGCGGTGGAGGCGGTGGTGGCGGGGCTGGGGTCGGTACCGGAATGGGTTCTGGCTCAGGGGTTGGTGGCGTAGGAGGCGGCGGTGGTGGAGCCTCTAGCGCCGGTGCCGCCTCTTGCTGCACGTTAGACCACAGCTCGGCTTCAAACGAAATGGTTGGGTCGCTGCTCTTCCAACTCACACCCCACGTCAGTGCGGCAGCCAGCAGCAGGTGAACCACGATGGCAAAAGAAAAAGCCCGCAGCACACCCGGCTCTGGGCGGGGCACGAGGTCGAGACGGTCGTCGGTACTGGGCATGGGTCAGCTCAGATCAAAGTCAAAAGGGACAGCTTGGAACGTTGCAAACTCAGCTGCCCGTCTGAACCGACAAACCCACACGCAAGACGCCGGCGCGCTGCAAAGCGTCCATCACCTTGACCACGGTTTCGTACTTGATGGACTTGTCGGCGCTGATGACCACCGGTGAAGCTTGCTCACCTTGCGGCACCGCCGGTTGCAGACGCTTCACGGTGCTGCCGACGTCGGCCATGACAACGCTCACAGGCTTGCCGCCGGGCTCGGTGATTTGGATTTTTTCTTCCTTGTCAATCAGCAGCTGGATCGGCTTGGCCGGTTGACTCGGCGCTTTGCCGACGCTTGGCAGCGCAATCATGCTGGGCGTGATGAGTGGCGCGGTCACCATGAAGATGATGAGCAGCACCAGCATCACGTCGATGAAGGGCACCATGTTGATTTCGTTGATGGTGCGGCGACCACGGCCGCGTGATTTGACTGCTGACATGAAGTGGTTGACTCTTTATGACGTTGACAGTTCAGTGACCAGAGGCCGACTGCGCGCCCAAATTGCGCTGCAGAATGTTGGAGAACTCTTCAATGAAGGTCTCTAACTTGTTGGCAATGCGGTCAATGTCGTGGGCAAAACGGTTGAAGGCGATCACAGCCGGAATGGCTGCGAACAGGCCAATGGCGGTGGCCACCAGCGCCTCGGCAATGCCGGGTGCGACAGCTGACAGCGTGACTTGCTCCAGTGCAGCCAGCCCGGTGAAGGCGTGCATGATGCCCCAGACTGTGCCAAACAAACCGACGTACGGCGAGACCGAGCCGACGGTGGCAAGGAAGGACAGATTCGACTCAATCGCATCCAGCTCGCGCTGGTAGCTGGCGCGCATGGCACGTCGCGCACCGTCGAGCAGGGCGCCAGGGTCGACCACGCGGCGTTCGCGCAGTTTTTGATACTCGCGCATGCCGCTGGCAAAAATACGTTCCATCGGGCCTGACGCATGGGCGTTTTGGGCGGCTGCGGAAAAGAGCTCGTTCAAGCTGGTACCCGACCAAAATTCGCGGTCAAACGCATCGTTGAGTGCCGCCACGCGGCGCAGCGAGACGATCTTGCGAAAAATAGCGGACCAGCTGGCGATGGAGACTCCCAGCAGCAACAGCACCACGGCTTGCACAACCCAGCTGGCGTGCAAAATTAAACTGACGATCGACATGTCTTGATTCATGAGTGGAGCTCCAGGCTGTCCAGAATATGCGTTGGTATGCGTGCGGGTTTGAGGCTGCTGGCATCGACCCAGCCGATTCGAATCGACGCCTCGCAAAGCAGCGTTGTCGGCGACTCGGCTGTTGCTTTGTTTTTCAGAAAAACCTGCTGGCTGATTATCAAAGAAGCGCGGCCTTTTTCTTGCAGCTTAGCCGTAACAATCAGTTCGTCGTCGAGGCGCGATGGTTGCAGGTAGCGAACGCTGGTCTCGCTGACGATGAACATGCCACCAGTTTGCTCGCGCAGGGCGTGTTGTTCAATGCCAAGCGACCGTAGCCACTCGGTGCGGCTGCGTTCAAAAAACTTCAGGTAGTTGGCATAAAAAACGATGCCGCCGGCATCGGTGTCTTCCCAGTAAACTCTCAATGGCCACTGGAAGCTATTTGGATTAACCAAGCACTGCCTCCAGTCGTGACACAGCTTCTTTGAGATGCGCCATCGAGCTGGCGGTTGAGAAGCGGATGAATTTGTCGGGTGCGGCCCGGCCGAAGTCGCGGCCCGGCGCCACCGCGAGGTGCGCGCGCTGCATCAGCTCAAAGGCGAAGTCCCAGCTGCCGCCGGTGCCGTCGGGCTGGCCCGGGCGGAGACCGAATTTTTGCACGGCTTGGCTGCAGTCTGCGTAAGCGTAAAAAGCGCCATCGGGCATGACGGGGACTGTCAAGCCGAGTCGATTCAGCTCAGGGATGAAGTAGTCGCGCCTAGCTTTGAATTCAGCGCGGCGGCGCTCGTATTCGGCCAAGCTCTCGGGTTCAAAGCAGGCGAGGGCGGCGTGCTGCGCCACCGTGCTGGGGCAGATGAACAGGTTTTGCGCCATGCGCTCAATCACCGGCACCAGCGCCTCGGGCACGACCAACCAGCCGAGTCGCCAGCCAGTCATGTTGAAGTACTTGCTGAAGCTGTTGATGCTGATGACGCTCTGACCCAAGTCACCGGGCATGGCCAGTGCGCTGTGGCCAAAGTGCTCGTCGTAGCTCAGGCCTAGATAAATCTCGTCGATGAGAGTGATGCCGCCGCGGCTGTGCACCAAGCTGTGCAGGCGCTGCAACTCGTCGGGCGCGATCGAGGTGCCGGTCGGGTTTGAAGGTGATGCCAGCATGACGCCACGGGTGTCTGGGCCCCAAGCTTCGGCGACGTTGTCTGCGGTGAGTTGAAAACGTTCTGCAGCGGTGGTCGGGATCAGCGTGGAGCGGCCATCGGCCGCGCCGACAAAATGCTGGTTGCACGGATAGCTCGGGTCCGGCATGAGGATTTCGTCGCCGGCTTCAATCAGCGCGAGGCAAGCCAAGTGCAGCGCCGCCGACGCGCCAGCGGTGATGATGATGCGGCTGGGTGCCACGTCAGCCTGAAAGCGCGAGGCATACCAGTCACTGATTTTTTCGCGCAACGCTGGCAGGCCGGTGGCGGCCGTGTATTGCGTGTTGCCTTGTGAGATAGCGCGTACTGCTGCTTCTTGCACCAGCGGCGGCGCGCTGAAGTCAGGCTCGCCAATGTTCAAAAAAATCATCGGCTGACTGGTGTTAGCGACTTGCTGCGCTAACGCGGACGCAGCTTTGGCCACCTCCATCACATAGAAGGGCTCAATGCGTTGGGCACGCTGGGAAATTCGCATGTGGGCCGTTGTCTTCAGCGGGCTTTGTCGCTGGCGACTTCAGTTTCGCGCAGGATCGGCGCGAGTTGGTTCAGCACGCCATTGACCCACTTGTGGCCGTCGGTGCCGCCAAAGGCTTTAGCCAACTCAATGCATTCGTTGATGACGACGCGCCAAGGCACGTCGGGGCATTGTTTGAATTCGTAAGCGCCAATCCACAAAATGGCGTGCTCTACCGGGGAGATCTCGTTCATCTTGCGGTCGAGCAGCGGGAGAATCAATTCGTCGAGACTCGCAGCACCTTCAATGCAGCCGTGCAGCAGGGCGTCGTAATGGACTGAGTCGGCTTTGTGAAAACCGACCAAGTCGCGCGTGAAGGCGTCGATAGATCCGGCTTCGTTGCCACCCACCAAAAATTGGTACAGCGCTTGCAGCGCGAACTCGCGGGCACGGGTGCGGGCTGATTTGTCAGCGGCTTTTTTGACGCCGGTATCGGTCAGGCCGGTGCGGGTCTGTGGAGGGCGTTTGGGTGCAATGGTCATCGTGTTCTTCTTGTAATTTTAGGCAATAGCGTCGAGCAGCTGGGCCATTTCGATGGCGACGCGGGCCGCGTCACGGCCTTTGTCTTCTTGGCGAGCTTCGGCTTGAGCGACGTTTTCAGTGGTCAAAATCGCATTGGCGATCGGGATTTGGTAGTCCAGCGCCAAGCGCGTCACGGCCGCGCCGCTTTCGTTGGCGACCAATTCAAAGTGATAGGTTTCGCCGCGGATGATGCAACCCAGTGCGATCAATGCATCGTATTTTTCCGTCTCGGCCATGGCTTGCAAGGCGACTGGTACTTCCAGCGCACCGGGCACGGTGACGTGGTGAATGTTGGCGGCATCAACGCCATGCAATTGCAGCTCGGCAATACAGGCCGCAGCGAGTGCATTGGTGATGCTGGCGTTGAAGCGGGCTTGCACGATGCCAATAGACAGTTCTTGCCCGTTGAGTTGACCGACTTGGCCTTTGTCTGCTTCAAGCATGTTGTTTGTCCTTGCTGATGTAGCCGGCGATTTCCAGGCCGTAGCCGGTCATGCTGGGCATGCGGCGGGGTGTGCCCAAGAGGTTCATTTTGCGCACGCCGCATTCACGCAGAATCTGCGCACCAATGCCGTAGGAGCGCAGGTCCATCCGACCACGCACAGGGCCGTGGCTGGCGCGGGCGGTGCCTTCAAACTGGGCCAGCAGTTGGGCGCCACTTTCGCCACAGTTCAGCAGCACGACAACGCCTTTGCCTTCGTTCGCGATGTATTGAAGGCTTTGATCCAGACTCCAGGAGTGCATGGCGCGGCCGACTTCCAGCGCGTCGAAAACCGACAGCGGTTCGTGCACGCGCACAGCGACGGTGTCTTCCGCTTGCCAGCTGCCTTTGACCAGCGCTAGGTGCACGCCTTGGCTGGGCTGGTCTTTGAAGGCGTGGGCGGTGAATTCCCCAAAGGCGGTTTGCAACGTGCGCGTGCCTACGGCTTCAATTAGAGATTCGTTGCGGCTGCGGTGCTCGATCAGATCAGCGATGGTGCCAATTTTGAGGCCGTGTTCAGCGGCGAACAACAGCAAGTCGGGCAGTCGGGCCATGGTGCCGTCGTCGTTCATGATCTCGCAGATCACGGCGGCGGGCGTGCAACCGGCCATGGCTGCGAGGTCGCAGCCGGCTTCGGTGTGACCGGCGCGCATCAGCACGCCGCCATCAACCGCTTGCAACGGAAAGATGTGGCCGGGCTGCACCAAATCATCGACCTTGGCGTTTTTGGCGACTGCAGCTTCGACGGTGCGCGAACGGTCAGCCGCCGAGATGCCCGTGGTCACGCCTTCGGCGGCTTCAATGGAGACGGTGAAGGCAGTGCCCTTTTTGTCGCCATTGCGCAGCGCCATGGGCGGCAGTTGCAGTCGCTCGCAGCGTTCTTTGGTCAGTGTTAGGCAGATCAGGCCGCGACCAAAGCGCGCCATGAAATTGATGGCCTCGGGGGTGACGTGGTCGGCCGCTAAGACCAAGTCACCTTCGTTTTCGCGGTCTTCTTCATCAATCAAGATAACGATCTTGCCGGCAGCCATGTCGGCAACGATGTCTTCGACCGGAGAAATTGCAACTGTCATGTTCAAGGCTTTCTGGTGTCTTGGAGCATGCGCTCCACGTATCGCGCGATCAGGTCGATTTCCAGGTTCACCTGGGCGTCTTGCTTTAGATGTCCCAGCGCCGTGTTCTCGACGGTGTGGGGAATGAGGTTGATGCTGATTTCGCAGCCAGCGCTTTGGTCGCCGGGGCCGGCGAGGTCGTTGACGCGGTTGACAGTCAGGCTGACGCCGTTGATCGTGATGGAGCCTTTGTAGGCCAAGTATTTGCTGATGCCGGCGGGCGCTTGAATGCGCAACTCCCAGCTTTCGCCAACCTGCGCGAAATGCGTGACAAGGCCGATGCCGTCCACATGCCCTGAGACGATGTGGCCACCCAGCCGGTCGTTGGCCCGCAGCGCTTTTTCAAGATTGATCGGACCGAGCTCGGCCAACCCGCAGGTCTTACTCAGCGATTCTGCTGAAATGTCGATGGTGAATTGGTTGTGGGCCGCGTCCAGCGTGGTGGCGGTCATGCAAGCGCCGTTGAGCGCAATGCTGTCGCCGAGACCGACGTCGTTCAGGTAAGCCGATGGCGTTTCGATGGTGAGTCGATTGCCATGGTCCAAAGAGCTGCCCAGGCGATGGATAGCGACGATGCGCCCCACGCCGGTGATAATTCCGGTAAACATACAGTATTTTCGCAGGGAAATGGCCACTATCGCGCCGCGAAGGCGCGAAGGCCCTAAATCATTAATTGAAGAAGACCCAATAAAACTAAAAAGTGCCGCGCCCTTCGACCCGGGCGACCAGCCGCAGATCGGGTCCGACCCGGTCTGCTGAGATAAATTCTAGCGGTAGCGCACCCGACAGGGCTTCTAGCGTCGGCAAGTTCAGCATGCCTTGGCCGGGGCCCAGCAACTTTGGCGCGAGGTAGAGCAAAAATTCATCGACCAAGCCTGCGCGCACCAGCGAGCCATTGAGTTTGAAGCCGGCCTCGACATGCAGTTCATTGATTTGGCGCTGGCCGAGGTCACGCATGACGGCGGCCAAGTCGACCTTGCCCCCTGCGTCCGGCAGGCTGGTGACACTGGCACCGCGGCTTTGCAGTGCTTGGGTTTTGGCTGCATCGCTGCTGGCGGTGTAAATCCACACCTGTCCGTCGGGTTTGAAAATCCGTGCGTCAAGCGGTGTTTGAAGCTGGCTGTCGATGATGATGCGATGCGGTTGGCGCTGGGTCTCGATCAGCCGCACATCCAAGCTGGGGTCGTCTTGCAGCAAGGTGCCAATGCCGGTCAGCACCGCCGACGCGCGGGCGCGCCAAGCATGGCCGTCGGTTCGCGCTTCAAGCGAGGTGATCCACTGACTTTGGCCGTTGGCCAGCGCGGTGGTGCCGTCTAAAGACGCTGCCATCTTCATCCGCACCCAAGGCGTTTGACGCAGCATGCGGCTGAAGAACCCAATATTCAATTCGCGTGATGCCTCAGCACCCGGACCGACTTCGACGCTGATACCGGCAGCCCGCAGCCGTTCAAAGCCTTGGCCCGAGACCAGCGGATTCGGGTCGGCGATGGACGCCACCACTTTGGCAATGCCGGCGGCTATAAGAGCATCGCAGCAGGGGCCGGTTCGCCCGTGGTGCGAGCAAGGCTCTAGCGTGACATAGGCGGTGGACCCGGCCACGGCATGGCCTTGGCTGGCGGCGTCGCGCAGCGCCATCACCTCGGCGTGGGCGCTGCCGGCCGCTTGGGTTTGGCCTTGGCCTATCACTTGGCCATCGTCAGACACCAGCACACAGCCGACGGCCGGGTTCGGCGAGGTTTGGTTTTGTGCTTGCTTGGCAAGCTGCAGGGCGAGGTTGATCACGGCTTTGAGTTTAGCGTTCGGCAGATGCGGTCATTAGTTGTAAATATGACTACTATCTAGGGGTGAAATTCAATACCAATGGACTGACCTTGTTGGAGCTCCTGCTCGTGCTGGCGATGATGGCTGTGCTGACGTCGCTGGCGGCACCCAGTTTTCGCAGCCTGTGGGTTCAGCGCTCAGTGTCGCTGGCTGCCGAAGCGTTGCTGGGCGACTTGCGTTATGCCCGTTCTGAAGCGCTCAAACGGGCCCGGCCCGTGTTGGTCTGTCAGTCGTCGAACGGCACGTCGTGTACCCGAGACAGCGCGGCTTGGGCTGCCGGCTGGCTGGTTTTTGTCGACAGCAATGGCAATGCGCAGGTCGACGCTGCCAGCGACGACGGCCCGACAGAAGACCTGCTGCGGGTGCAGTCAGCGCTGCCTGCCTTGGCCTCCATCACCAGCAATGTGTCGACCGGCCACCGCATCACCTTTCAAGCCACGGGTTCGGCGAAATCTGCGGCGCAGACGATTGTCTTCACGCCAGCGGGAAGTGGTACGACTGACAGCATTCGTGCACTGTGTATTTCCTTGCAAGGCCGTGCACGGCTTGGGCCGACCGGAGCGACTTCATGCCGCTGAAAAACACATGGATGCGACAGCCGAGCCAGCGCAAGTCTGCAGGCTTCATGCTGATCGAGGTGTTGGTGTCGATCGGGCTGTCGGCGGTGGCGCTGCTGGCGCTGGCCAGCCTCAACGCAGCCGCCTTGCGGTATACCAAGATGAGCCAGTACCGTGCGCTGGCCACACACTTGGCGAGTGACATCGGCGAACGCATGCGCGCCAACAAAGGTCGGGGGGCCGAGGACGCTGCGGCGGCTGAAGGTTTCTGGGCTGGCGACTATGACTACAGCACCAGCTTTGCCGGGCAGGCGGCGACTGTCAGCGCACCCAAGCCGCATTGCAACACTGCTTTGAGCGTTTGCAGCACCCGCGCGTTGGCTGAGCTGGACTTGGCGCAGTGGCGTTTCCAGGCGCGCAGCGTGTTGCCCGAAGGCTCGGTCTTTGTCTTGCGCGACAGCGAGGCGGTGGCGGCTGACGTCTGGATCGCTTGGCGCGACCCGTTGGTCGCCCATCGCGATGAAGCGCCCGCGCTGGCCAACGAATGCGCGGCGGGGCTGGCGGTCAGCGACCCCAGCATCCGCTGCAGTTATTTCAGGATCAATCTGTGATGCGCGCCAAACCCAGCCAAGGCGGCGTGGCCTTGATCGAAGTGCTGGTGGCACTGGTCATCGGCTTGGTGGTGGTCGGCGCCGTGTTGGCGACTTACCTCAGCACCGGGCAGAGCGGGCGGCTGCAGTTGGCTTTCGCGCAGATGGACGAAGACGCGCAAATTGGTTTGCGCATCTTGTCGAGCGAGTTGCTGATGGCCGGTTATGCACGGCCCGTCAGCCAAGATGCCGAAACGTCTGAGCTGCGTAAAACCTACGACGAGCGGCCGGTGTTTGGTTGTGACCGGGGTTTTCAAACGGCAGCAGCCAACACGCCGGCTGAATGCGGCGGCAGTGTCAATTCCCCGGCCATCGAAATCACGTACGAGGCCGACCTCGACAACTCAGTGGTCACAGAAGGCAAGCCTTCTGACTGCCTCGGCAACAGTTTTCAAGACGGTGAAACGGGCATCACTTACAACCGCTTCCGCGCCAACAGCGATGCCTTGCAATGCACCGGCCCGCGTGGCAATGCCGCACCGCTGGTGCACAACGTCGAGCGTTTGCAGTTCTGGTACGGCGAAGCCGACAGCGCTGAGCCGCGCAAGTTGGTGCGTTACGTTAATGCCTCAGCGGTGCAAGACTTCAACTTGGTGCTGAGCGTGCGCGTGTGTTTGCTCATGCGCAGTGCCGAGGCCGTGATCACGGCGGAAGACGCCGCGCTCAAGGCGTATGTGGATTGCGAGCAGGCGCCCCAAGAGTCTTCCGACGGCCATTTGCGGCGGGCCTATGTCGGCACCACAGCATTGCGCAACAGGATGCCGTTTTGAGGCTGCGGATGAAGCCGCGCGCTGCGCAAGGCGGGGTGTCATTGATCATCGTGCTCATCATGCTGGGTGTCATCGCCCTGATGTCGGCGGCCACACTGCGCAACGCCAGCTCCAACGAGCGGATCAGCAACAACTTTCGCATGCAGGTGCTGGCGCAGCAATATGCCGAGGCGGCTTTGCGCTACTGCGAGACGCAGCTGACGCTGGCGGATGCCTCGCGCGTGGAGTCGCTGCGGGAGGCCAACTTGTCCGGCTCGGCTGGCCCCAGCGCCTCGGCTTGGCAGCAACGCACCACTTGGACTGGCGCCGGTGGCTCTGCTGACGCAGGGGCTTCGCGAACGACCGTGCCCGAAGCCGTTGTTGTCTCTGCCAGCAGCGCCTTCAAACCCGGCCAGTTGCCTGAGTGCGTGGTGGAAAAGCAAGCTGTGGAGGGCGGCGCGGTCTACGTCATCACGGCCCGTGGTTTCAGTCCGGATTACACGGCGGATGCCCGTGGCTTTTCGGTCACCGGCTCGGTGCGCTGGCTGCAAACGCTGGTGGCTGTTCAGCGTTCCGTGGTGGCAGACCCGCCCGCAGAGCCGAACTTGTCAGCCGGGACGCTGACAGACCGTACTTGGCGACGCATCCTCAATCCACCCATTCACTGACAGGACTGAACGTTATGCTTGTCGACTTTGTTTTTGTTCGTAAATCGGCAGTCGGTTTCAGCTTGATCGAGTTGTTGGTGGTCTTGGTCATCGTCGGCATTGTGTCGGCGATAGCACTGCCCAACTACCGGCAGCACATCCAACGGGGTCACCGAGCCGAAGCTGCTGGCGCCTTGCTGGAGGCGCAGCATTTCATGGCGCGTTATTACAGTGCGCATGGGCGTTACGACGGCACTGCTCAGGAGCCCGGCAAGCCGCCTGAACTGCCGCTGCGTTTGCAAGGCATTCCCGCTGGCGCAGACCTGCGCTATCAACTCAGTTTGGAAAGCACGACGGTCAATGCGTATGAACTCAGGGCCGAGCCTGTCGGGTCGATGGCCGATGACAAGTGCGGGACCTTGACGCTGAACCAAACCGGCTTGAAAGGCTTGGCCGACAGCGACCTCAGCGTAGCGGATTGCTGGCGGTGACAACAGGGCGCAGTTGCAAGATCGGCGTCAAACTTCGTCCACCAAGGCTTTGAACTCGGCAATATCCTCAACGCGCCGGTAGACACTGGCAAAGCGCACGTAGGCCACTTTGTCGAGCTTTTTGAGTTCTTGCATGACCAGCTCGCCCAGACGGGTCGAGGGGACTTCGCGAAGCCCCATGTTCAGAAGCTGCTCTTCAATCCGCTCAATGGCAGAGTCCACCTGCTCGGTGCTCACTGGGCGCTTGCGCAGCGCCAAGTTCATGGATTCGAGAATTTTGCTGCGCTTGTATTCAATGCGCCGGCCATCTTTTTTGACAATGGCCGGAAAGTTGACATCCGGGCGCTCATAGGTTGTGAAGCGTTTTTCACAGGCGCCGCATTGACGGCGGCGGCGAATGAAATCGGCATCTTCAGAGACCCGGGTCTCGACGACCTGGGTGTCTAAATTCCCACAGAACGGGCACTTCACGGCACGGTCCTCGCTGCGTTTTAGCCGTAGACCGGGAAGCGGCTGGTCAAGGCGTGGACCTTGGCGCGAACCGCGTCGATGTTGGCTGCATCGCGTGGGTTGTCCAACACGTCGGCTATCAGGTTGGCCGTCATGCGGGCCTCTTCGTCTTTGAAGCCGCGCGTGGTCATGGCCGGTGTGCCGATGCGCACGCCGCTGGTGACCATCGGCTTTTCAGGATCGTTCGGGATGGCGTTCTTGTTGATCGTCATGTGGGCGTTGCCCAGCACCGCTTCGGCTTCTTTGCCGGTGATGCCTTTGGCGCGCAAATCGACCAGCATGACGTGGCTTTCGGTGCGGCCGCTGACGATGCGCA
>JABMMH010000241.1 GCA_013205645.1 Polaromonas sp.
AAAACAATTTCGGACTTGTCATTGTGTTTGATGGAGGTGAGCTGGTGGGCGAAAGGCTTGGGTGCGGTCATGATGTTTTGATGTCCATGTGTTTGCCTTCGATGACCAGGAGGACGGCGTAGTCGTCGCCGATGCTGAGGGTGCCTTGCTTGACCATTTCCTCGAACGAGTAATCGTCTTCGACGAAATCGGCTTTTGCCGCTTCCCAGCAGGCGTGGTGCTCCGCCATGTCGACGCTAGTCGCTTCGACATGCGCCAAGAACGTGTCTTTGCCGAAATCGCTGGCGATATGCTCCGCCCGGATCACAAGCACGGTGTAAGTTTTCATGCGGTGAGTCTTTCCTTAACAGCAAGAACAGTGAAAATCGGGAGGAGGGCGGCGAGCATCTTGCTGGGGCTGTCGTCACGACACTTGTGGATGAACGCTACGTTGCGCAGCCACTCGATGTCGGTTCTGTCGAACATTCCTTGACCCTCGAGGCTGCGCAGGAATACCACGCCGCTGGCGTAGTAGGTAGGGTTTTTCACTTCCTCACGCCTACCGTGCAGTGGCCGGTGCCGTCTGGGCCGTACGGGCACCACTGGCACGAGTACCGGTTCGGGTTGGCAGGCCAGGACGTGGCGGTCGTCAGGTCCACGCCCTGCTGGTTGAAGCTGCGCTTAAAGCGCAGGCTCTGGTCGCGCGTGTAGGTCTGCAGCGTGATTTCTTTGGCGTCCAGGTACCACAACTCGGCGTGAATCGTCTCGAGTTCGGGGTAGCGCAGGAAGCTCACCAGCGCATAGAGCTGGAGCTGCTGAGCGTGCTTGATCTCGTTGCCAAATTTGCGACCGGTTTTGTAGTCGATGACGACGGCCTCAAGGGGGCTGGCAAACACGATGGCGTCAAGCTTGAGGCGCAGCCAGGCGCTGTTCCACGGGGCTGACTCCCAGTCTTTGTCCATACCCCACTCACCTTCGAGCGACACCTTGCCGGCGGCATACAGGTGCTTGAGGTGGTCAAACTCAGGCTGAAAGTCTGCCATTTCTTTGGCAAACGTGCCGGTGCCGTCGACGAAGTGCTCAGCGGCGTCGTGGACGCGCGAGCCACGCTCGTTAGCGTGCTCGGACTTGCCGGCGGGCAGCGGGCGCTCAGGCTCAGGCACCTTGTCCAGGTGCTTGATCTTGAAGGACAGTTTGCATTTGGTGAAGTCGCCAAGCTTGGAAAAGCTCCAAGAGATGGGTTTGATAATGTCGGCCATTAGGGATATTTCTTTCTTAGATCGAACGACGATCTTAGATGCTGTTGCCGTCCTCGTCAAAGTTTTCTTCTGACAATTCTTGGTCGACGCATTCGTCGCTCATGAGATAGTCGTGCTCGGCTTCGAGCGAGTTGTAGATCCAGTCGGCGAAATCGCGCATGATTTGCGTGACTTCGTCCGTAATGGCGTCAATCTCGTCCTCGGCGCATTCGTCATACTCGACGTCGACGCTCATTGAGTGCGAATGCGAGTACCGTCCCGATGTGGTGATCGAAGCTTTGAACGGCGCAAACCCGTGCAGCCGGCGCGCCAGCTGCAGCGTGTGCAGCTCGGTGGCGATGCGCAGCAATTCTGCGTCGTTGCAGTAATCTTGGATCTCGGCAACGGCTTTCGGGTTGAAGCAGTAGCTGCCTCGAAAACAGGCGCCGTCGCCCTGGCTGGAAAAGCCAGAGAAGTTGATGGCAGGCACCAGGTAGGCTTTGTTTTTTCTCGGGCGCTCAGTTTCCATAATGTCCAAGCCCAAGATCGTGGCGGCGCGCGCAGCATCGTCGTACACGCTGTCCCACCAGCCGTGTTCCAAGTAATGGCCGGTGTAGCGCAGCGCGTCGCGGGCTTTGTCTTTGGCTTTTTCGCTCAGCTCGGAAAAC
The DNA here is from genome assembly GCA_013205645.1 of Polaromonas sp. Lineage (GTDB taxonomy): Bacteria > Pseudomonadota > Gammaproteobacteria > Burkholderiales > Burkholderiaceae_C > Polaromonas. The sequence goes on from JABMMH010000241.1 coordinate 1,886, forward strand.
GAGTAAGCAACGGTCTCGATGATGTGAGTCATTGGGTGAGCCTTAGTTTGATATTGGCGAGCAGGACTTGCTCTTTGCCGAACGCGTAGAGCGCTTGGTGATCGTCCTTGGACAGCTTGTCAGCCCAGGCATGAAAGTGAAATTTGAACTTATTTTCCCGCTCGAAAGATATTTCCCCAAGACGCATGCCGTCGCCGCAAACGTACTGGATGCCGTTGCGGAACGGCGATTTTTCGCAGCTGAAAATCATGTCGTCAGCCTCCGAACAATGTTGAGCAAAGTTGCTTTTTTGCTGGCAGCGGCTTCGATTTCAAGCTGCTGCGCCGGCGTGTACCTGGAGCGCATGCCCCAGCCAAACGCAAATACCCATTCAACTGGCACCCCGATGTGGATGACTCCGGCGTAATTAGTCCCGGGCTGATCGCTGGTCGCATGGACAAGCACGTTGCCCGTGTCCGCAGTGACAAACTCGATGTTCAGGCTCACGCCGTCAGCCTCCGAGCAATGTTGAGCACGATCTCTTTTTCTTTTGCCACTGCAAAGATCGCGTCTTGGACTTTGCTCATTTGTGCATGAGGTCTGTTGCTTAACCACTGAAACACCCAACCATGGCTGTAATGAGCGATATTGCCAACGGTGTCGCCGCCGTAAAGAACGTGCCAGTAATGCCCGGTGGCAGATTCGATCGTGATTGTTTTGAGCTTGGTCACTTCAGATCTCAATCGGAATCGTCTCGCCGCAAGGCGCAACGACGTCTGTGGTGCAGCACCACATGACCGGGTAGCCAGGGTCAAGCGGGAATGGACCGTAGCCGTCGGTCAGGTAGATAAAGCACACAGGCACCGTGCTTTGCTCGTCGAGCAGCGCAAACGGTGGTCGGAAGTCGGTGCCGCCGCCGCCGTGCAGCTTGAAGTGCAGCTCGTCGTTGGGGCCGAACTCGTCAACGTGATTGACTGCTGCATCGCAGTAGATGACGGTCGTCTTGGACGGCCGCACGCTTTGCACAATGCTTTTGACTTCTGCGCCAAACGCGTCGAGCATGGCTTGGCCGATGGAGCCTGATGTGTCAATGGCCACGGCGATCTCGCCCATGGACTCGGAATACAAGCTGGGCAAGTACAGGCCCTGGCTGATGAACCGCCGGTTGGGGCGCATCCAGCTGTAGTCGTCTTTGGACACCTCGGTGACAAAACGGCGCAACCGGTCGCGCCAGTCGACTTTGGGCGTGGTGAGCTCTTCGATGAAGCGGCCCAGGCTGCCGGGCAGCTTGCCCATGGCCTTGGCGGAATTTGCCGCTTGAATGGTGGCAATTTTCCAGTCAGTGGCGTTGGCGTCGGTGCTGTCGGCGTCGCCATCTATGCAGTCGTCAAGCGCGCCGCCTTTTTCGCCAGGGCCGGGTGCGTTGTCGGTGGACTCGGGCAGCAGGTTGTAAATCTGGTCCGTGGTCATGTTGGCGTAGGCCGGGTTGAGCAAGCCCGTGCCCTCGAAGTCAAAGCCTGAGTCGGTCAGCATTTGATTGATGGCATAGTCGCCAGCGTGGTTCCAGCGCTTGGGGCTGCGCCCCTCGCGGCGGCCCATGTGGTCAAACACGCAGTGCATGACTTCGTGGGCAACGATCGCGCGGGTCAAGCCGACAGACAAGCCGTCGACAAACGTCGGGTTGTAGAACATTGAGCGGCCGTCAACGGCCATGGTCGGGATGCCGACGTCTTCGGTCAAGCGCAGGCGCAGGGCCAGCTCGCCAAAGAACGGGTAGTCCAGCAGCAGCTGGGTACGCGCACGGGTGAGCTTTTCGAGAGTTGGAGTCATGCTGTGAGCCTTTCAGCAGTTTTGATAGCAATTTCGAGAGATGTTGTGTTGTCAAACACAAGCACCGCGTGGCAGATCGTGATGCTTTTGATCTTGTGTGCGCCAATGACTAACATGGCATGCGTCAAAAGGTCTTTGTCGCTTGCGCTATCAGAATGACGGTGAACGGCCGACACGGGGCTCTCATGCAACTCGATGACGGCAAAGCGGGTCATGCGTAGTTCCTGGGTAGGCGGTCATAAGGCACAGGCGCTTTGTAAATGCCGCCAGTGGCGTGGTATAGCGCCTCGGTGAGCACTTCGGGGGTGGCAAAATTGGCAATTGACAGGTAGTGCTCAGGATCGCTGAGTCGTGGAACCACGTTTAGCGCGTGCGCCCGGTCGACGCTGTTGTAGTGCCGTGGCAGCGCTTTGCCGCTCAGCCGCTCGGTCAGCTTGTGCCAGTCGGCGTAGGGCTTGACCTGCTTGCGCACGGCAGCGCGCTGAGAGTTGTGGTTGACTGCTTCATACGAGATGTCAGCCTGGCTGGTCAGCAGCCACTGGCCGGCCCCGGTAGGCCTGAGTCGCAGCGGCTCTGCGCCTTGCCGGTAATACCGCGTGCCTTCGGCAGTCTTTACTTCCCAGAACATGCGCCCTTGGCTGCTCAGTGGCGTGCAGCCGTTGGGACTGACGTACCAGGCAAACGCGTTGGAAGACACGGTGTCGTGGCAGCGCAGTGTGACGGCACCGTCTGTGTGGTAAGTGACGAGCGCGGTCTGGTACAGCACGCATTCGTAGCCAAGATTGTCATCGAGCTTGACGATGCGCTTGTGAGTTGCGCGTCGTTCGGCCAGCTGGCGCCAGGCGGCGTCTTCGTTGCGCCAAGGCTTTTCGCCGGCCCAGACTTTAGCGGCGTTTGCCAAAGTGTTGACGCGGTTTATGTTGTGCGTGCTGATGCTCCACATGGTTCTATCCTTTGAGTCGTGATTTGATGACTTCGGTCACCAGCTGCTGCATGGCCGGTACGCCGGCTTTGGCTTGTTCTTGAGAGCAGAGCCACCAGTGCATGCGCATGCGGTTGTTTTGGGCCTGAAACACTTCGATGTTCCTGCTCCACATCTGATTGCTTAGATGCAAGCTGCGCATGGCTCGGTAGACCATGCGCAACTCTGTTTCTTCTTCTGTCACGGCAGCATGGCCAGGATCTCGCGTGCGTCTTTTGCCACGCGATAGCGCGTCGACTGATAGACGCGCAGCGCCGATGGGGTCACTACCAGCAGCTTGTTCTCGATCGCCCGCTGCACCTCGGCAATCAAAGGGTCTGCCGTGATGTTCAGCGCGTCGAGCACGATGCACAACTCGCGTGCGTTGTCGATTAGCGAGTCTTTGAAGATCGCTTTGTCGTCGCCCAGTCGATCTGCGATCTTCGACACGACTTCACGTACCCGCTCGAACGTGGCTTTGACGGCGGCAGCCTGGCGCTGCGACACGGCTGCGGTCACGGACTCGCGCAGCTCATCTTGAGCTTCGGCTGCGACGTCAACTCGGAAGTCCTGCGCGTCAGGCACGGGCGTGAACTCCAGGTTGATCGAGAACTTGTCTTTGATGGTGGACACGTCCGGGTAGTCCTCGGCGTTGTACATCGTCCCGAGGCGCACGCGCGCGCTCTGCACCTCGTTGGGGTACTGGGTCTGCAGGTACTTGACCAGGTCGTCGAACTGGTCCTTGAACTTGCGAATCTGCGCGCTGTACTCCATAAAGAGTTTCGTGGGCAGCAGGCGCGCTCCAGAGTCGGTCCAAGGCAGCGTGCGGCTGTAGTGGTACTCGCGCACCTGCCCGGTGAGCCGACTGATTGGGTCCAGCAGGGTTTTGCTGACCAGCATCTTGTTGTAACGGCCCGCGTCATGCGCGCCGTGGGCGGACTCGACTTCGGCAGAGACTTTCTTGTCCTGCTTGCGGGCGGTCCAGGCCGAGATGTTGAGGGTGGCCAACATGGCCTTGGACTGAATCATGATTTACTCCTTTAGGTAGACAAGTTCTTCGCATTCGGGGCAGCGCCCGGCAGGCGACGGGTCACCGGGCGTGAGGACGGCGCTGCCAATGTCTTTGAGGTCGGCGGCGGTGCCCTTCCAGTCGCAGTCAAAGCATTCGCATTCGATACGCGACGGTTTATCGCTGAACTCAATGATTGCGGTGTATGAAGTCACGCCGGCACCCCGTAATCTTCGGTGCGCATTTCTTCAATCTCGGCAGCGGTGTAGTCAAGCTCACGCCGCTCGAAAGCGACAAGCTTGCGGCCTTCGTAGACCGCCACGCCCTGCTCGGGGTGGACGACGACGAGGCGCAGCGGTGGCAAAGGGCGTTTGGCGAGTCGGGCTGTGGTCATTGTTTGCTCTTAAAATGCTAGCAAAGTACGTTGGCGTGCTTGACACCCCAGTCGGCAAACGACTTGGTGCCGGTCAGCTTGTCGTCGCGGCGGATGGCGCTGCGCATGAAGAGCACCTGGAACTCGACGGGCATGCGCTCCATGTATTGC
>JABMMH010000002.1 GCA_013205645.1 Polaromonas sp.
ATTCCAGACGCCGCTGTGGGTAGCCCGGCTTTCAAAGACCACGGCGTTGCTGGCGGCGTCGCGCACCACGATGCTGACTTCACGCAGGTACAACGGCGACTCGCTTCTGCCCAAGGGCAATGAAAAGCCAATAAAACTGCCTGCGCTGCCGCCACCGATTGAAACACCGGAGCCGCTAAAGCCTCCACGGCCGCCGAATCCAGCGTAGCCAGGCCCGCTGTTGTAGGGGTTGCGCTGAGCATAGCGCGTGGTCGCGCTGACCTGCACATTAAAGAGCGCTGATGACGGGTTGTTCAGCCAGCCGACCTTGTCGAGCGCCGTGCGGGCCATGGCTTCGAGCTGGTCTTGCGGCAGTTCCATCCCGCTGATGCCGCTTTGCGGCAAGGTCGACTGCTGCGAAGGCAAGCGCTCAAAACGGTAACTGCTGCCGGGCGCAGGCGCTGTGGCGTTGGGCCACTGCGCAAACGACGCCACGTCGTTGTCCACCACGCGCAAGCCGGAGCAAGCGCTGAGCAAGAGCGCGCATGCGAGGGCGAAAAATACGCTGCGGAAGAATCTTTTCATGACGTCAAATTTCGAGCACAGCTTTTCTGTCCATGAATTGCAGCGTGGCCGGCGGCTTGGGCAAGTCTTCAGGGTCAAAGGCTTTGTCGCCGTCTGGGTTGGCGACACCGGTGGTTTTAATGCCCTTGAAGTCATGCAGCTTGCCGTCCATCAGGTGCGATGGAATGACGTTTTGCAAAGAGGTGAACATGTTCTCTAGGCGGCCGGGAAATTTTTTGTCCCACTCGCGCAGCATGTTGCCAACCTGCACCCGTTGCAGACCGTCTTGGCTGCCGCACAGCGTGCACGGGATGATCGGGAATTCGCGCACTTCAGCCCAACGGATCAGGTCTTTTTCGCCCACATACGCGAGCGGCCGAATGATGATGTTTTTGCCGTCGTCGCTGGCCAGCTTGGGTGGCATGCCTTTGAGCTTAGAGGCGAAAAACATGTTGAGGAACAGCGTTTGCAGCATGTCGTCACGGTGGTGGCCGAGCGCAATTTTGGTCGCACCCAGCTCTTCGGCCACACGGTACAAAATGCCGCGCCGCAGGCGTGAGCAGAGCGAGCACATGGTCTTGCCTTCAGGGATCACCCGCTTGACGATGCTGTACGTGTCTTGCGTTTCAATGTGAAACGGCACGCCCAGTTTGCTCAAGTACTCCGGCAAGATGTGGTCGGGGAAGCCGGGTTGCTTTTGGTCGAGGTTGACCGCAATCAAACTGAAGTTGATGGGCGCACGCTGCTGCAGTTTGAGCAAGATGTCGAGCATGGCGTAGCTGTCTTTTCCGCCCGACACGCAGACCATGACCTTGTCGCCCTCTTCGATCATGTTGAAGTCCATGATGGCGCGGCCAACTTCACGGCACAAGCGCTTCTCTAACTTCAAATCTTCGCGTTCAATCATCTGTTCTTTCATCATGACCACTGTCCTGTTTCTACGCGAATGGCGACTTCGCAATCTTCAAAAATTTCGAGTTTGGCGATCTTGACGCGAACGCCCAGAACGCCGGGCAGCAGCATCAGCCGGTGCGCCAGTTTGCCAATCAAACTCTCCAGCAAATTCACATGCTCCATGGTGCACTCGTTGATGATGATCTGCCGCACCTTGCGGTAATCCAGCACATGCTTGATGTCATCGTCACTCGGCAGCAGCGGCTGCGTGCCGAGGTTGAGTTCGGCGTCGACTTGGATCGGCTGGGGTGCGTTTTTTTCTGACTCTAAGATGCCGAGGCTGGCGTTAAAGCGCAAGCCGGTGAGCGTCAGAATTTGGGTGCCATGGGTGTTGCGCATGCGGTTCAGTCTAAGGTTTTCAATGGCGCCGCGCCCATCAGCGAAAAGTCGCGGCCGAATTTCATCAGGTGCTGACCACCGTCGACCAGCAAGGTGGTGCCGGTGATGGATTGATTCTCCAGCGCGAAGCGGACGGTTGCTGCCACATCGGCGGGCGTAGAAGAACGACCCAGCGGCGATAAGCGGTGCAGGGCCGCAAATTCTTCAGGGCTGAGCATGTGGCTGGTCAGCGTCAAACCGGGCGCCACCCCAACCACCCGCAACACCGGTGCCAGCGCTTGCGCCAACAAGGTGTTGGCGGCTTCCAGCGCGGCTTTGGACAGCGTGTAGCTGAAAAAGTCGGGGTTCGGATTCCACAGCTTTTGGTCGAGTAAATTCACCACGCAACCGGGCTGGTCTTGATTGTTAGGGCGTGCCAGCAGATGCGTGTGCAGCGCCTGCGCCAGCAAAATGGCAGCGCCAGTGTTGCTGCGCCAATGCTTTTCCATCGCCGCGTAGCTGAAGCTGGCGGCGTCGTCAAATTCAAAGGTGGAAGCGTTGTTGACCACCGCGTCGACCCGGCCAAATTGCGCCGCGACTTGCGGCAGCAGGCGGCGCACGGCGTCTTCGTCATTCAAGTCGCATGCGAATGCTGCGCTTTTCACTTCGGACGAATCAGTTGCCAGTAAACCGGCGCAGTCGGCGGCAGTTTGCTGCGCGTCTACGGCTGAACCCCGGTAGTGCACGGCGACGCGCCAACCAGCGCGGGCCAAGGCCAGCGCGATTTCACGGCCTAAGCGCAGAGCAGCGCCGGTCACAAGGACAACACGAGTGGGAGCAGCTGCAGACATAGGGTGGTGGGAGCAAGGTAAGGCGGCGGGCAGGATGGCTGAAAAGATGGTGACAATGAAAGGCTCTAGTGAGCCTAGTGACCATGACAAAACCACCTATTTTACCGACCGCCGCGGCTTTGTCGCCTGACAGCGCCGCAGCATCCCCACTCCAGCCGATTTTGCAGCGGGCAATTGAAGACGCGGGCGGCTGGTTGGGCTTTGACGACTTCATGGTGCTGGCCTTGTACGCCCCCGACCACGGCTATTACGCCAGCGGCTCGCGCAAGTTTGGCCACATGCCGCAGTCGGGCAGCGACTTTGTCACAGCGCCTGAGTTGTCGCCGCATTTTGGCCGAGCCTTGGCGCGCCAAGTCGGCGAAGCCCTGCAAGCCACCGGCACCAACGAGGTCTGGGAGTTTGGCGCCGGTTCGGGCGCGCTGGCCGAGCAACTGATCGAGTCGCTGGACGCCACGGGCACAGCGCTCACCCGCTACACCATCGTTGACCTCTCCGGCAGCCTGCGGGAGCGACAGCAAACGCGGCTGGCCGCCTACGGCGATCGCGTGCGCTGGGTGCAAGAACTGCCTGAGTCAATGACGGGCGTGGTGGTCGGCAATGAAGTGCTGGACGCTATGCCGGTCAAGCTGCTGATGCGCATGCAAGGCGTTTGGCATGAGCGCGGCGTGGCGCTGCATGCCGGCGAATTTGTGTTTGCCGACATGCTGACCGACCTGCGTCCGCCGCTGGAGATCGACGGCCCACAGGACTACCTGACAGAAACCCATGCGCAAGCCGAAGGCTTTGTGCGCACGCTGGCCGACCGGCTGGCGGCGGGGGCTATTTTCCTGCTCGACTACGGGTTTCCGGAACACGAGTATTTCCACCCGCAGCGCAGCATGGGCACGCTGATGTGCCACCAAGGCCACTTGGCTGACAGCAA
>JABMMH010000032.1 GCA_013205645.1 Polaromonas sp.
CGGTAGCGCTGCTCCACCGGGAACATACGGCCCGAGACCATGATCACCGGCGCGGGCGTCAGCTTGCGCCCCTCGAGCGTGGGCTGCAGGCTGGCGAAGTGGTCGGCAAAACGCTGCGCGTCAATCGTCGCCGAGGTCACGATGATTTTCAGATCGGGGCGGCGCGGCAGGATCTGGCGCAGGTAACCGAGCAGAAAGTCAATGTTCAGGCTGCGCTCATGCGCCTCGTCAATGATGATGGTGTCGTAGTTTTTGAGCAGCGGATCGGTCTGCGTCTCGGCCAGCAAAATACCGTCGGTCATCAGCTTGACCGAAGCGTCACGGCTGAGTCGATCTTGAAAGCGCACCTTGTAACCAACAACATCGCCGAGGGTTGTCTTGAGTTCTTCGGCGATGCGCTTGGCCACGCTTGAGGCCGCAATGCGGCGAGGTTGCGTGTGGCCAATCAACGGCCCGCGACCGCCCGGGTAATTGAGCTTGCCGCGTCCCATGGCCAAGGCGATTTTGGGCAGCTGCGTGGTCTTGCCGGAGCCGGTTTCGCCACAGACGATGACCACTTGATGCGCCGCAATGGCGGCGGTGATTTCGTCGCGCTTGCCCGACACGGGCAGCGATTCAGGGAACTCAATGATCAAGGCAGGAGGTGAAATGGCAGACAAGCGGATAACTTCAGTGAACTTAGGTGAAAATCGATGAAAAATTGCGCGGGCAACTGCGCATTATCGGCTCAGTTGCCGCCCTTAACACCCGTCAAGAACTCAAGCCCCCCAACAGAACAGCCCATGTCCGCCGTCTTTAACTTTACCTTTGTGCCTTGGTTTCGCTCGGTCGCCCCTTACATCCACCTGCACCGTGGCAAGACTTTTGTGATCGGCATGGCCGGTGAAGCGATTGCCGCCGGCAAGCTGCAGAACATCGCACAAGACTTGGCGCTGATTCAATCCATGGGCGTGAAAATCGTGCTGGTCCATGGTTTCAGGCCGCAGGTCAACGAGCAACTGGCCGCCAAAGGCCACGCCGCGCAGTACTCACACGGCACGCGCATCACCGACTCGGTGGCGCTGGACTGCGCACAAGAAGCCGCCGGCCAACTGCGCTACGAGATTGAAGCCGCGTTCAGCCAAGGCTTGCCGAACACACCCATGGCCGGTTCCACGGTGCGGGTGATTTCAGGCAACTTCATCACCGCGCGACCTGTCGGCATCGTTGATGGCATTGACTTCAAGCATTCGGGCTTGGTCCGTAAAGTGGACACCGTCGGCATTCAACGCACACTTGAGTTCGGCTCGATGGTGCTGCTGTCGCCGTTCGGTTTTTCACCCACTGGCGAAGCCTTCAACCTGAGCATGGAAGAAGTCGCGACCAGCGTGGCGATTGAGTTGAAAGCCGACAAACTGATCTTTTTGACCGAGGTGCCCGGCATCCGCATCAACCCGTCCGAACCCGCCAGCGAAGACAACCCGATCGACACCGAACTGCCTTTGGCGGCTGCGAAAAAGCTGCTGAAAGATGTGCCATTCGCACTCGAACCGACCGACACCGCTTTCTACCTGCAGCATTGCGTTAAAGCCTGCCAGCAAGGCGTCGAGCGCAGCCATATTTTGCCCTTCGCTACCGACGGCTCGGTGCTGCTGGAAATCTATGTACACGACGGCATAGGCACCATGGTGATTGATGAAAAATTAGAGAGTCTGCGAGAAGCCACGGGCGACGACGTCGGTGGCATATTGCAATTGATCGAGCCCTACGAAAATGACGGCACGCTGGTTAAGCGTGACCGCACTGAGATTGAACGAGACGCCGGGCTTTACACGGTGATTGAGCATGATGGCGTGATCTTTGGCTGCGCTGCGCTCTACCCTTACCCGGAATCTAAAACCGGCGAGATGGCGGCACTCACGGTGTCGCCGCACACCCAAAGCCAGGGTGACGGCGAGCGCATTCTCAAGCGGGTCGAGCAGCGTGCACGCGCCATGGGTCTACAGAGCATTTTTGTCCTCACCACCCGCACCATGCATTGGTTCCTGAAGCGCGGCTTCAAGCCGGTGGAAACAGACTGGCTGCCAGAAGCACGCAAGCGCAAATACAACCTGAACCGCAAAAGCCAAGTGCTGGTGAAAACGCTACACCCCTGAGAGCCTGGCATGCGGGCGAAGCCGGAGACATTACGGAAACTTACCCGTCGGGCAGTTGAGAATCGCTGGATTCAGCGAACGCGTGTGCTGGCCAAGCGAAGGACCAAAGCCACCGCCATCAGACTGATGGTGATGAAAGAGACAAAAGACCAATTCGCGATCGACAGGCCGAGAAAAGTCCAGTCGATCACGCTGCAATCACCGCTGCCCTTGAAGATCATGGGAATCACGCGTTGCAGCGGAAACGTCTCGATCATGCCGTAGAAGTCACGCCCACAAGAAGCTACTTCTGGCGGAAACCATTGCAACCAGCTTTGGCGTGCCGCGACAAAAGCGCCAAAACCAGATGTGAGTAACAACAGACCCGAGCCCAGCATCAATACAGCTCGGCCAGAAGACAACGCAGTGAGCCCGGCAATCAGCGCCACCAACAGCAGCGCATAACGCTGAACAATGCACATCGGACAAGGCTCAAGGCCAACAACGTGCTGCAAATACAGACCGAAGGCCAGCATAGCAAC
>JABMMH010000242.1 GCA_013205645.1 Polaromonas sp.
ACTTTTGACATGCGGTTGAGTTCGTCTTCGGGCGCGTCGTCGCCCATCCAGTCGCGGCCATGGTCGGTGAACCAAAGCTCTTTGGTAACAGGATGCCAGTCAAAACCCTGCGTGTTGCGGACACCGCGGGCGATCACTTCCATATTGCTGCCGTCGGCGTCGTAGCGGCGAATTTGTGCATATTCTTCAGTTGGGAGCTTGCAAATATTGCAGGGCGCTCCAAACGGCACATAGAGCTTACCGTCCGGGCCGAAGCGAATGTATTTCCAGTTGTGATGTTGCTCGGGCGGTAAGTTGAATTTAGCCGTCAGGTCGACCGGTTGCACGTTGGGATTTTTCTCGATGTCGTCAAAGCGCAGCACCTTGTCAATCGCCATCACATAAAGCGCGCCATTGTGCATGGCCACGGCGGGCTGGTTGAGTTTGTCCACCACGACCCGGCTGGTGCGTTCCTTGCCGTTGTCGGTGATCTCGTAGACCCGGCCAATGCCGCGTGTACCGACGTAAATTTTGCCGCTGTCGCCGCGTGCCATGGCGCGGTTACCGGGTGTCCCTGCGGACCAAATTTCGACTTTGAAGCCTGGGGGCAGCTTCAGGTCTTGCACTGGAATAGCGGAGGCGGGCGTGGCGGTTAGCTTGCCGGCGTGCGGTGCCAGTTTGGAGTCGGCCATGTCGGCTTGGCGACCCTGCTGCCATGCCGGCGGTGGCGGGGCTGTTTGTGCGATGGCCTGGCTGAGCCCGATGGCACAGATTGAACCCAGAACAGCGAATTTATTAAGCATGCCTTGTCTCCATTGATGGTTGTGTCTTGATGAATCGTATGCATACCAACGGTTGTTTGAGTACGTCATCAGAGGGTTTTCACTGATATATGTAGCGCCAAGCCCCTTCGTCAAAACCTAGGGCGACTCAGCGTTTATCCGGAATAGACAGTGCATGAGTAGGATGCGGAGGCTGTATGGGTATACAGTACCTGCACCATGACATCGCTTCGCCTTGAACCCTCGCTTGACCAGACTCCCCAGCCTTTGGCCCCCAGCCTGCCAGCCGCTCAGCTGCGGCTGATCAGCCACCGGCTGTCGGCCGGCTTTCCATCACCCGCCGCCGACTACACCGAAGAAGCGCTGAACCTGAACGACTACTTGGTGCGGAACAAGCCTGCCACTTTCATGTTCACGGTCAAGGGCGACTCGATGACCAACGCCGGCATCCACCACGAGGACAAGGTGGTGGTGGACCGCTCGCTCACGCCGCAGTCGGGTGACATTGTGGTGGCCGTGGTGAACAGCGACTACACCATCAAGCGGCTGCGCTACCGCCAAGGCCAGCCAGAGCTCTGGCCAGAGAACCCGAGCTACGCGCCCATCACGTTTGCAGAAGGCGCTGAGCTCGAAATTTGGGGCGTTGTGGTGGGCGTGGTGCGGCGCCTCACCACGCGGGGCTGAGCGTGCCAACATCTGCACTCGCGCCGCAGTTTGCGCTGGTCGACGTCAACAACTTTTACGTCTCCTGCGAGCGGGTTTTTCAGCCCAAGCTGGAGGGCGTGCCGATGGTGGTGCTGTCCAACAACGACGGTTGCGCCGTGGCGCGCAGCGGCGAGGTCAAGGCCTTGGGCGTCAAGATGGGCACGCCGTGGTTCAAGATGAAAGACTTGGCCACTGAGCACGGCATTCAGGCCTTGTCGTCGAACTACACGCTGTATGGCGACATGAGCAACCGCGTCGTCAGCATCTTGCGTGATTTCGCCCCCGACATCGAGGTCTATAGCATTGACGAAAGTTTTTTGCGCGTGGAGTCTGTGCTGCGGCATTACGGCGGCGGTGTGGCCATGGGACAGCTCATGCGGGAGCGCATTCGGCAATGGACCGGGCTGCCGGTTTGCGCCGGCATGGGCCCGACCAAAACCTTGGCCAAGCTGGCCAATCATCTGGCCAAAAAGAACCCCGAGTTCAATGGCGTGTGCGACCTGCATGCGCTGAGCAAACCCGAGCGTTTGCAGTGGATGTCGCAAACCGATGTCGGTGAGGTCTGGGGTGTCGGCCGGCGTATTGCCCAGCGGCTGCAAGCCATGGGCGTGCACACCGTGCTTGACTTACGGCGTCAGTCGCCCAAACACATGCAGGCGCAGTTTGGCGTGGTGATGGAGCGTACTTGCAACGAGTTGCGCGGCATTTCTTGCCTAGAGCTTGAAGATGTCGCGCCGCCAAAGCAGCAAATCATGAGCTCGCGCAGCTTTGGCACGCCGGTGATCACGCTGCCAGAGTTGCGGGAAGCGGTGGCCAGCTACGTCGCCAAGGCGGCCGAAAAACTTCGCCAGCAAGGCTCGGTGGCTGCGGCCGTGCAAGTCTTCGTGCAAACCAATCGTTTCAAGCCCAACGATCCGCAAT
>JABMMH010000243.1 GCA_013205645.1 Polaromonas sp.
GTGACGCGCCACAAACTCCGGCGTGTCTTCAAACATGTGAATAAAGCCATGCAGTTCGCGCAAGATGTCGTTCGGGATGTGGCGCGAGGTTTTGGTCTCGCCGTACACATAAATCGGCACCTCCAGATTTTTGCGGCGCACTTCGGTGATGAAATGCCGTAAATCGAGCACTGCCGGGTCAAGATCGGGCCCAGGCGTGAACTCTTCGTCATCAATCGACAAAATGAAGGCGCTGGCACGGCTCTGCTGCTGCGCAAACTGTGACAAGTCGCCGTAACTGGTGACGCCCAGCACCTCAAAGCCTTCGCTTTCAAAGGCTTGCGCCAACGCACGAATCCCCAGGCCCGAGGTGTTTTCAGAGCGAAAGTCTTCGTCAATGATGACGATGGGAAAGCGAAATTTCATGGTGTGCGCGGGGCTCAATAGCCAGTTCTTGGAGTGACGGTGACGGATTAAAGGGGAAAGTGTACGAAAATAATGCCCTGCCCTTAGGCTTGGCTACTCTTTTGCTTCAAAATAAGACTGAAACTTACAGGAGACAACCCATGACAGAAGCAACCATTTGGTGGCTACTTGCGGGCGGTGCGGTAGTCGCGGAACTGCTCACTGGCACTTTTTTCCTGCTGATGATAGGCACGGCCATGGCTGCCGGCGCATTGGCCGCCCATGCCGGTGCCGACGTCGTCGTGCAATTGCTGGTGGCCGCAGTGATTGGCGGCGGTAACGTGGTGGCCTGGTACTTCGTCAAGAAGCACCGCAAAGCAACGCGCGTAAAAGGCAGCAATGCAGCGTCCAACCTCGACATCGGTGAAACCGTGATGATTGACGGCTGGAACCCAGACGGCACAGCCAGCGTCCGCTACCGCGGTTCGAGCTGGTCTGTGATCCGCCGCTCAGGCGAACCAGCCGACATTGGTGCACACCGGGTGGTGGAGGTCGTTGGTACACGCTTACTCGTTGAAAAGCTGTCCTGATACAGTTGGAATCCAACTTTAGTTTTACACGTCTCCTTCTGGTGGCTATTTCACAAACGTCTTAAGTAATTCCGCTTCTTTAAACAACATAGAAAGATCCTCATGGAAATTGCCATTGTCCTATTGGTCATCGCCTTTATTTTCATCACCCGATCCGTCAAGGTGGTACCCCAGCAAAACTCGTGGATCGTCGAGCGACTCGGTAAATTTCATCTGGCACTCAACCCTGGACTGAACTTGCTGGTGCCCTTCATCGACCGGGTGGCCTACAAGCACAGCTTGAAAGAAATTCCGCTGGATGTGCCCAGCCAGATCTGTATCACCAAGGACAACACGCAACTTCAAGTTGACGGTATTTTGTACTTTCAAGTGACAGACCCGATGCGTGCCAGCTATGGCTCGTCCAACTACATCATGGCCGTGACACAGCTGGCGCAGACATCCCTGCGTAGCGTGATTGGCAAGCTTGAGCTCGACAAAACATTTGAAGAGCGCAACATCATCAACTCGCAAATTGTGGCCGCCATTGACGAAGCTGCTTTGAACTGGGGCGTGAAAGTTCTGCGTTACGAGATCAAGGACTTGACACCACCGAAAGAAATTTTGTTGGCCATGCAGTCGCAGATCACCGCCGAACGTGAAAAGCGCGCTTTGATCGCCGCCTCTGAAGGTCGTCGTCAAGAGCAAATCAACATCGCCACAGGTGAGCGCGAGGCCTTCATTGCCCGCTCCGAAGGTGAAAAAATGGCTGCCATCAACAAAGCACAAGGTGAAGCGGCAGCCATCACTGCGGTTGCTGACGCCACGGCTCAAGCCATTGAACGCGTCGCCACCGCCATCCGTCAACCGGGTGGCGAACTGGCCGTGCAACTGAAAGTCGCCGAACAAGCTGTCGTCGCCTATTCAAAAGTCGCCAGCCAAGCCAAGACCACGCTGATTGTGCCTAGCAACATGACCGAAGTCTCGAGCCTGATCAGCTCAGCCATGACCATGCTGCAAGTCAACAAGGCCGCGCCATAAAACCATGACGACCTTGAACGTGTTGGGCACACCTTTGGTGCCCTGTTCTTACGATCCATTGACCGGCTATTTCCGGGATGGCTGCTGCGAGACTGACGAAACAGATGCGGGGTCACACCTCGTCTGCGCCAGAATGACGCAAGCCTTTCTGGATTTTTCAGTCGCACGCGGCAACGACTTGGTCACCCCCAAGCCGCAGTGGCGTTTCGCCGGCCTCAAAGCCGGCGACCGCTGGTGCCTCTGCGCGAACCGCTGGAAAGAAGCCTTGGCAGCCGGTGTTGCGCCGCCCGTCATCTTGGAGTGCACGCACGCGTACGCCACCCGAATCGTCAGCTTGCAAGCGCTTGAAAGTCACGCATTCAAGGGCGAACATCAATAGGGCGCATCTTCCACTGCTATAATGTGAGGCTTCGCGGAAGGGTGGATGAGCGGTTTAAGTCATACGCCTGGAAAGCGTACGTGGGGTTATACCCAC
>JABMMH010000244.1 GCA_013205645.1 Polaromonas sp.
CCACGATGGTGGCCAGATACGGCAACATCGTCAAGAACTGGCTCGGGATATCGACGCCCATGCCCTGCAAATGAAACTGCAGCATGGTCACGCCGCCGAACAGATAAGCACCAAGCAAAACGCGTGCCGGACGCCATGTCGCGAAGGTCGTGAGCGCCAGCGCGATCCAGCCCTTGCCGGCGATCATGCCCTCGACCCATAAGGGCGTGTAAACCACCGACACATAAGCGCCCGCCAAACCGCACAGCGAGCCACCGACCATCACCGCCGCCAGCCGAATGCGCCGCACCGGGTAACCCAGCGCGTGGGCTGACTCCGGACTCTCGCCGACCGAGCGCAAGACCAGACCCGCGCGGGTGCGGTACAAAAACCAGATCAAGCCAAACGTCAGCGCCATGGTCAAGTACACCATCGGATGCTGGCGGAACAATGCAGGGCCAATAAACGGAATATCAGCCAAATAAGGAATCGGGTACAGGCTGAGTGCGGGCAGTTTTTCTTGCACGTAGCGGGTGCCGGCAAAGGCTGAAAAGCCAGCCCCAAACAAACTCAGCGCCAAACCGGTGGCGTACTGGTTGGTGTTGAGCCAGATCACCAGCACCCCAAACAAGCCCGCCAACAACGCGCCCGCCAACATGCCCGCACCAAAGCCCAGCCAGCTGTTGCCGGTGTGCACCACGGTGGCAAAGCCGGCCAGCGCGGCGCACAGCATCATGCCTTCAGCCCCCAGATTGACGATGCCGGCTTTCTCGTTGATGAGCAGCCCCAGAGCCGCAATCGCCAGCACGGTGCCGGCGCTCAGGGTGGCTGCGAGCAGCAAGGCCATTGAGTCCATCAGCGAGCCCCTTGCGTGATTTTGATGCGGTAAGCGATCAAGGTGTCGCAGGCCAGCAGGCTGAACAGCAGCAAGCCTTGGAACACACCAGTGAGCGATTTGGGCAGGCCCAAGCGCGACTGCGCCAATTCGCCGCCTATGTAAAACATGCTCATGAGCAGCGCCGAGAAGATGATGCCGACCGGGTGCAAGCGCCCGACAAAGGCGACGATGATGGCGGCAAAACCGTAGCCCGCCGGCACATACGGCGAGAGCTGACCGATCGGGCCAGCGACTTCAAGCGCACCCGCCACACCTGCAGCACCGCCCGACACCAGCAACGCCACCCACAAAGCCTTGCGCGACGAAAAACCGGCGTAGCGGGCAGCGGCTGGCGCCAAACCACCGACCTGCTGCGCAAAACCAGCATAGGTCCGATAAAGGTAAAGCCACAACGCAGCGGCGCCAGCCAAGGCCAGCAAGATGCCGATGTTGGCCCGTGAGCCCGCCATCAGCCGGGGAATTTGCGTGACCGAATCAAAAGTCTTGGTTTGTGGAAAGTTGTAGCCCGCCGGGTCTTTCCAAGGCCCGTAAACGAGGTAGCTCAGCACCATGTCGGCCACATACACCAGCATCAAACTGACCAGAATTTCGTTGGCATTGAAACGGTCACGCAGCAGCGCCGTGATGCCGGCCCAGAGCATGCCGCCCAACGCCCCGGCCAACACAATCGCCGGGACGATCCAAGCACCGGTGGACTTGTCGGCCAGCATCGCCACGCCGCCAGCGGCGACAGCGCCGATGATGAATTGACCTTCAGCACCAATGTTCCAAACGTTGGAGCGAAAGCACACCGCCAAGCCGAGCGCGATGATCAGCAGCGGCGTGGCTTTGACCATCAACTCGCCCAGCGCGTAAGCACTGCGGATCGGTTCCCAGAAGAACACCTGCAAACCTTGCAGTGGGTCTTTGCCGAGCGCCAAGAACAGCAGCACACCGATCACCACGGTGATCAACAGTGCCAGCACCGGCGACAAATAACCCCAGGTGCGCGAAGCTTGAGCGCGTGGTTCCAGCTGCAAGCGCAACTTGAAAAAATCAGCCATGCGCCGCTCCTTGGACTGAAGCGTCATCTTGCCAAAGACCACTCATCCACAGGCCCACGCGCTCAACCGTGGCCTCGGCACGCGGCAGCGAAGGCGAGGTTTGGCCTTTGGCCATGACATACAGGCGGTCGCAAATTTCAAACAATTCTTCAAGCTCCTCACTCACCACCAAGACCGCACAACCGGCGTCGCGCAGCTTCAAAATCTCACCGCGAATCTGCGCCGCCGCGCCGACGTCAACGCCCCAGGTTGGCTGCGAGACGATCAACAACTCAGGGCCCGCTTCGATCTCGCGACCGACGATGAACTTTTGCAAATTGCCACCCGACAGTGACCGCGCTGGCGCATCGGGCCCACCAGCCTTGACGTTGAAGCGCTGGATGATGCCTTCAGCCTGCGCCTGCAAACTGTGCAGCTGCAGCCAGCCACCGCGGCCGACTGCATCTCGCCGGGTTAACAACAGGTTTTGCGCGAGGCCGAGCGACGGCACCGCGCCGCGTCCCAGCCGTTCTTCAGGCACGAAATGCACGCCGCGGTCTCGGCGCTGCATCGGATCGAGTTTTCCCACCGGCTGGCCCTTGACTTGAATCGCATCAGCCGCCGCCCGCGTGTCTTCACCTGACAGCGCATAAAGCAGCTCTTTTTGGCCGTTACCAGAGACCCCGGCAATGCCGACCACCTCACCCGCCCGAACGTCCAAGGTGATGCCGTCCAAGTCAACGCCGAACTGGTCTTCACGCGCGAGGCTCAAAGCACGCACCTGCAACACCACGGCCCCGGCGTGCAAGGCGCGGTGTTCCAGCGCAGGCGGCTCGGCGCCAATCATCAGACGACTCAATGACGCGTTGGACTCTTGCTGCGGGTCGCACACGCCGGTGACCTTGCCGCCGCGCAGCACCGTGCAGGCGGTGCACAAGGCCCGAATCTCATGCAGCTTGTGGCTGATGTACAAAATGCTGCAACCGCGTTCCGCCAGCAGACGCAAGGTGACGAAGAGTTTGTCAACCGCCTGCGGTGTCAACACCGAGGTCGGCTCGTCCAAGATCAACAGCTTAGGGTGCGTCAGCAGCGCACGCACGATCTCGACCCGCTGGCGCTCGCCCACGCTGAGCGTGTGCACAGGCCGCGTCGGGTCCAGCTGCAAACCGTATTCTTCAGTGGTGGCAGCCATCTGCGCCGCCACTTCGGCCAAACTCAGCTTTTTGTCGAGCCCCAGCCAGACATTCTCAGCCACGGTCAGGGTTTCAAACAAATTGAAATGCTGAAACACCATGCTGATGC
>JABMMH010000033.1 GCA_013205645.1 Polaromonas sp.
CACCGAGCGCCTCCAGCCCTACCTTGGCTTTGAACTCCGGCGGATGAAATTTGCGCTTCTTTGATTCGGTCATTGTTTGCCCACTTCTTTAGACAGTGTCCCACCTAAACTGCTGTCCCAAATTCTGGGTCCACTTCATCTTGCATCATCCAGTAGCTTCGTCTAATTCGCCAATAAAGCAGTTCTTTAAGTAAGGAAATCAGGATGAATGATCGTACCAACGAGGCGGGTTGTATTGTGATTGGCGAAGGCGTCACGGTCTCTGGGAAATTTGTAGTTCCGGGTCGCGCAGTGATCAACGGCTCGCTCGAAGGCGACCTTCAAGCCGATGAAATTCTGGTTGGCGCTCAAGGCAAGTTGGTCGGCAATATCAAGGTCCGCAAGGCCGATGTGTTTGGCGAAGTGCACGACACGCTGCTGGCCTCAGAGCATCTCATCATCCGCAGCACCGGCCGCGTCAATGGCAACGCCAGCTACGGTGAGATCGAAATCGAACGCGGCGGTTTGGTGCAGGGCGCCATTGTTCCTGCCAAGGCGGCCGTTGCCGTTCCTGCCGTGCTCAAACCGGCTGACCTCCAGATTGTCAGTGGCCAGTAAGCAGCCAAAACTGGTCCCATGCTGCTGATAGTTCATCGTTTTCGAAGAGGCACGCTGTGGCTGATGGCCGCGCCTGCTTCAGTGGCGTCGCTGTGGCGCCGGGATTATCACGACTCACGCATCATCCTTGAGCAAGAGGGTGACCTCAAGTACTTCTCGATTTCTGGCAACTTGCAGCGCAATGTGGTCCGCGGCTTGATTGTTGTGGGTTCTGCGAGCGCTGTCACCATCACGCTGCTGGCTATTTTTTCGGCTTTGCTGTTGGCCGGTAATGCCAAGCTTGAGCGCTCACACAACGAGATTTACTCGGCCTTGTTGGGCAGCACCGAAGACCTGTCCGGCAGTGGGGCAGAAACCATCAACAAGGACGAAATGCTGGCGCTGGCGCAAACCATCCGTGAGCGTGACATTGAAATTCGCCGCTTCGTGACGAGTTCAGCCACGACCTTGTCGGTGGACAACATCGGCCTCAAAGCGCGCTTGGATGCGACCGGCTTGTCTGAAAAAGCCATCAAGGTGATTCATGGCAATGCCGCCATTGGCGGTTTCCGAAGTGACCAGACCGAGCATGCCAACCCGCTGCTGCGCGGCAAGTTGTCAGAGGAAATTGCCAAGAACCACGCCCTGATGGGTGTCTTGAATGCCTTGCCCGTCAAAATGCCCCTAGATGACTTCTCCACCTCGTCCTCTTTTGGCATCCGCATGCATCCCATCTCGGGCCGGCCCAAGTTCCACACCGGCATTGATCTGGTGGCTGAAGGCAGTGAGGAAGTTCGCGCGGCCAAAGTTGGTAAAGTCGTGTTGGCGCGCAGCTACCAAGACTACGGCAACACCGTCATCATTCGCCACGAGCGGGGTATTGAAACCCTCTACGCGCACTTGGCCAATCTGCTGGTCAAGGAAGGGCAGGATGTTGACTTGACCACAGTTCTCGGCCTGGTTGGCAACACCGGGGCCTCGACCGGTAAACATTTGCATTTTGAAGTCTCTGTTGGCGGTTACCCAGTTGACCCGCAGAAAGTTATTGAAACAGCCTCTTATGTTCAAAAAAACAAAAATTGATTCGCCAGAAGTTCTGGTCACCGAAAGCCCAACGCCCATGATCACGCCCGCTGAAGAAGTTCCTGTTGCCAAGCGCGGTATCACCGGTGTGGCTGTGCTCGATACGCACAAACCGACCGTGATCAGTGAGGGCTTCTCTCTCACTGGCGATATTGTTTCTGACGGCATTCTTCACATTGAAGGTCGGACCAGTGGAACCATCAAAGCCAGCAGTGTCAATGTGGGTCCGCGAGGTCAAGTGGAAGGGAATGTCTCTTGCGCCAGTCTGCACATCAAGGGAAGCTTTTCCGGAACAGCTGTCTGTGGCGAGTTGGTCATCGCGGCCAGCGCCTTGGTCAAAGGACACATCACTTATTAGTTGCTGACCATCGGTCGAGGGGCCACAGTTGAGGGTGACTTGGTGATTCGCCGCTGAGCTTGGCGGTATGGGGTCAGGCGGTTGCTACAAAGCATTTATTTGCCGATATGAGTGGGCTTTTGTAGGTATTTTTTATGCATATTTGGCGGAAAAAAATTGCTGTCAGCCAGCACATTGAAAGTCTTGTCTGGACTAGTTGCCGGCTAGGCAATAAAACTTGCAATTGTTTATCAGCACGATAACATTAAGTCGTGAAAAATTTACCTGATTACTGCGAAACTTACTTAAACTTTCTCCGCATCTCTGATGTTGTGCGGAAATCAACAGCTTTCCCGCAGCTTGATTTGCCTGAAGAGCGACTTCTCGATTTGCTCGCCACATTCTGGAGTACGGGCAAGAAAATCACCGTTTTGAAGGCCATGCAAATGTCTTCAGACGCGTCATCGACGACCGTTCACCGGCGCTTGAAGACATTGCGTATCAAAGGCATGCTGGCACTTGACATGGACGAGGATGACAACCGCGTCAAATACATCATTTCTACATCGCTCGCTCGCGATTACTTGAGCCAGCTTGGTAAGTCGGTCATCGAGGCTGCAGCCCCCCGCTAGCATGACGTGTGTGAGGCTTTGCACAATGCCGATGCTTTTGAGTCGGCCGCGGTGGCTTTTTAGCGTGTCGCAAAAAACCTCGCAGCAGCAGCCACCGTGGTTTCAATGTCTTCCGCCGTGTGCGCTGCGCTGACAAAGCCCGCTTCATACAGCGCTGGTGCGAAATACACGCCGCTGTCTAGCATGGCGTGGAAGAATTGGTTGAAGGTTGGGCTGTCGGTGGTCATCACCGTGCTGTAGTTTTGCGGCAGCTTGTCAAACAAAAAGAAGCCGAACATGCCGCCTTGGCTGTCGCCGCAAAAAGGCACGCCGGCTTGGTTGGCTGCTTGCGTCAAGCCGGTCACCAAACTTTGCGTGCGGGCACCCAGTGCTTCGTAAAAACCGGGTTTTTGCAGTTCGCGCAAGGTGGCGAGTCCGCAGGCGGTGGCGACCGGGTTGCCTGACAGCGTGCCGGCTTGGTAGACCGGGCCTTGCGGCGCGAGTTGTTCCATGACGGCGCGTTTGGCACCAAAAGCCGCCAGCGGCATGCCGCCGCCAATGACTTTGCCCATCACCGTCATGTCGGGCTCAAAGCCCGGAATGAGTTGGGCGTAGACGCTTTGTGCGCCGCCCAAAGCGACCCTGAAGCCAGTCATGACTTCGTCAAACACCAGCAGCGCACCGTATTGTGTGCACAGCTCGCGGCAGCGCGTCATGAAGGGCACGCTGGCGCGCACGAAGTTCATGTTGCCGGCGATCGGTTCGATCATCACGCAGGCGAGTTCTTTGCCGTGCAGGCTGAAGGCTTCTTCCAGTTGCGCCACATTGTTGTATTCCAGCACCAGCGTGTCGCGCACGACTTCAGGCGGCACACCGGCGCTGGTCGGGTTGCCGAAAGTCGCCAAGCCCGAGCCGGCTTTGACCAGCAGCGCATCGGCATGGCCGTGGTAACAGCCTTCGAACTTGATGAACTTGTTGCGGCCGGTGGCGCCGCGCGCCAAGCGCAGCGTGCTCATGGCG
>JABMMH010000245.1 GCA_013205645.1 Polaromonas sp.
ACCGTCGGCACATCCGGCAAAGAGGGAACGCGTTCCGCGCTCGTGACGGCCAAGGCTCTGACACGTCCATCCCGGATGTAGGGCAAGGCCGAACTCATGGCGTCCACAGCAAATTCAATTTGTCCACCGAACAAATCAATCAACGCCGGTGCGCTGCCCTTGTAAGGCACATGGACAGCATTCAGTCCGGCTGTCTGCAACAGTTGGGCCGGAATCACGTGCGTGATGGTGCCTGTGCCGGCAGAACCGTAGCTGTACTTGCCCGGATTGGCCGCGAGCTGATCGATGAATTCTTTGATCGTGCGGGCTTTGAAGTCCTTGTTGACGATCAAGACCGTGGGCGCGGAAGCCGTCAGGGCAATGCCGGCGAAATCACGCGCAGGGTTGTAGGACAGCTTGGGCGACAGCGCCGCAGACAAGGCAAATGAAGACGTGTTGTAAAGCAGCGTGTAGCCATCTGCCGCAGCACGGCTCACCGCATCTGCGGCCAGTACAGCATTGGCACCTGGCCGATTTTCAATCAACACCGGTTGACCCAGAAACTCGCCAAGCTTGACAGCCAGCAGTCGCGCGATGTTATCCGTCGGTCCGCCCGCCGAAAAGCCGACGATCATTCGCAGCGGCCGGCTTGGGTAGGCGGCTTGTGCGTTGGCCGTGCCAACAGCCATGGCGCCCAATGCGGCCAAGGCTTGACGGCGAGTCAGAGAATTTTGAAGCGTGTTCATGGGCGGCCCTTTGATGTGTTGTTACCCGCCAGCATGCGCTTGGCGGTGTAGGTCATCACGTTTTCTTCGCGTTGATTGAAAACCTGAACGGTGGAATCAACAATGGCTCTACCGCCGGTAGAAGTCGGGCGCACAGCCGTCACTTCAATGACCGCGTGAATGGTGTCGCCAACCCGCACAGGCGCATGAATTTTCTGGGTCAGTTCCAGCATGGCCAAACCTGTGCCTTGGATCATGGTTTGCAGAATGAAGCCTTCAATCAGCGTGTAGGTCAGCGCCGCCGGAACCGGCCTCCCCGCAATACCGCCATGCAGTGGCGCCGCGTCAATGAACATCACTTCGACCATGCCTGTCACGCCGATAAAGCCGACAAGGTCGGCCTCTGTCACCGTTCGGCGGAAAGTCTTGAAACGCTGGCCAATCACCAGCTCTTGCCAGTGAAGGCCTTGGCCAAGTTGCTGGATGTTGGGGGCGTCGCTCATGGACATGTGAGCTTGCCCGCTCATTGCTGCTCTATTTTGGCTTTGACCGCGATGCGCTTCCAAAGGTCTATTTCAGACTTTTGAAAAGCACGCATTTGCTCGGGCCCACCACGCATAACCTCGCCACCAATGCGCTCGTAAAACTCACGCGTCTCTGGCAAGTTTTCAATCGTTGTCATGAGTGCTGCGAGCTTGTCTGTTTCTGCTTTAGGTGTCTTGGACGACACCACGGCGGCGACCCAAACATACGCATTGAACCCTGGCAGTCCGGCTTCCGCAGAAGTCGGCACTGACGGCAGCACCCCAATACGACTGGCTGATGCAACCGCCAAGGCGCGCAGCTTGCCGCTTTTCACCAATTCTTGCGCGCTGGTAATTTCAACAAAAGCCAGATCGACGGTCTCTGACGCCACCGCCACCACCGAATCTGTGGCGCTCTTGAAAGGAACACCGTAGGTTTTAACGTTCGCCGTTTCATTGAACAGCTCAGCCATCAGTTGATAACCGGCCGATCCATGGGCGTAGTTGAGCGCCCCTGGTTTGGCCTTGGCTGCGGCCATCAGTTCAGGCAAAGTGGTATGGCTTGAGCCGCCCGGAACGATCAAGAGGGCTGGCGCGCGAACCATCATCGTCAGCGGGCTGAAGTCGGCAATCGGGTCATACGGCAAGGACTTGAACAAGGCCGTGTTCACGGCCAAGGTCGAATTACTGCCGATGAAAACCGTGTAGCCATCTGCCGGTGCGGACAACACCGCGCGCACCGCAATAAAGCCGTTACCACCGGCTCTGTTGTCGATGATGACGGGCTGCGAAGTCATCTCTGAGAGTTTTTTGGCGAAGTAACGTGCCGAGGTGTCGGTCGCGCTGCCGGGTGGAAACGGCACAATAAATTTGATTGGCTTATTGGGGAAGCCTTGCGCCAGCGCGGGCGCCATGGCGGCAGCACCCAACAGGGCGACGCCGGCCAAGCCAGCCATGAGAGTTCTGCGAATTGTGTTTTTGTTCATGATGTTGTCTCCGTAAATAAAATGATGTCGCCGCTGTACCACGACGTTTCTTGAGTCGTTTAGCGTTCAGTCAAAATTCCCCATTGCCACCTTCCCGATCATGCGGCCGCTGCCAATCAGCTGGTGCGCCTGCAAAATATTTTTTGCATTGATGCAGCCCAGATCGACCCGCAGCGTCGTCTTCAAAACGCCAGCATCCACCAACGCAGAAATTTCGTTGAGAATCTCGCCTTGCCGCGCCATGTCGGGCGTTCTGAACATCGACCGTGTGAACATGCCCTCCCAGCTGAAGGTGATGCTTTTGGCGCGCAGCAAATTCATCGGCAAATCAGCCGAGGCCTCGACCAATGAACAAACGTGAGCGAGCGGCGCAAGAATGTCGGCAAGTTGCGGCATCAATGGCGAGGGGTCCGTCAGGCACAACACAAAATCAACTAAGGGCAGGCCCAGCTCTTTGAGCTGCGGCAACAGCGGCTGTGAATGATCAACCACATCGGCTGCGCCCATCTCCCGGCAATACAGCTGCGACTCGGGACGCGAGGCCGTTGCAATGACACGTACTTCAGTCAGCTTGGAAGCCAGTTGCACCACCATCGAACCCACACCGCCAGCACCGCCTATGACCAGCAATGTGGCCGGCTGTTGAAGCGGCCCT
>JABMMH010000246.1 GCA_013205645.1 Polaromonas sp.
GCGCTGGATGTCGCGCGCGAGGTGCTTGACGCGCACAGCTTGCAGGCGACGGCTGGCGCCACCAGCCCGAACGAGCAAGTGGTGGTGGTGCGCGTACTGGCCCCGGTGGTGGAACCGGCCATGGATTTACTCAAGCAAGTGTGGCGCGCGTGGCGACTGCATTTTTGGCAGCTGGAAGCCCAGAACCCACGCATCTGGTCAGTCTGATCCCCCGTTCTGCAGGATGCGGCCACAGGCACGACAATATCTGTTGCTAAAAATATCTGCCAACCCACACGAATACACCATGAAGATTGAAAAAAACTCCGCCGTCACCCTGCGTTTCAAAGTCACTGACAGCCTAGGCAAAGTTGTTGAAGAAAGCAAAGAGCCGATGGTTTACCTGCACGGTGGTTACGGCAGCACCCTGCCCAAAATTGAAGAGGCACTGGACGGCCAGGAGTCAGGCTTCAAAACCACGCTGGCCCTGTCGGCCGCTGACGCATTTGGCGAACGTGACGAAGGCTTGGTGCAAACCATCCCAAAGACCCAGTTTCCGGCTGGCGTCAAGGTGGGCGGCCAACTCGAAGGTCACGGCGACGACGGCCGCACGCATGTCTTCACCGTCATGAAGATCAAGGGCGACACTGTCTTGCTGGACGGCAACCACCCGCTGGCGGGTAAAGACCTGAGCTTCAGCTTGGCCGTGATGGAGGTGCGCGCCGCCTCAGAAGAAGAGATCGCGCACGGCCATGTGCACGGCGAGCACGGCCACCAACACTGAGCTAAATCGCCACCATCTGGCGAACGCCGTTGGCTTGCATGTCTTTGCCCAGACCGCGGCCGATGAACTCCCCGCGCTCCATCACCAGGTAGTCGTCGGCCAGCGCTTCGGCAAAGTCGTAGTACTGCTCGACCAGCAAAATCGCCATATCGCCACGGTCAGCCAGCATGCGAATCACGCGGCCTATGTCCTTGATGATGCTGGGCTGAATCCCTTCGGTGGGCTCGTCCAAAATCAACAGTTTGGGCTTGGCTGCCAGCGCGCGCGCAATTGCAAGTTGTTGCTGCTGGCCGCCGGACAAATCGCCGCCGCGCCGGTGCAGCATCTGTTTGAGGACAGGAAACAACTCGTAAAGCTCAGCAGGAATCGGCGTGCTGGCGGGCTTGTAAGCCAGCCCCATGCGCAGATTTTCTTCAACCGTCAGGCGCGCAAAAATTTCGCGCCCCTGCGGCACAAAACCCATGCCGGCTCGGGCTCGTTCATAGGGTGTGGAGTTCTGCATCAGCTGGCCGTCCAATTCGATGCTGCCGGTCTTGATCGGTACCAGCCCCATGAGTGATTTGAGCAGCGTGGTTTTGCCAACGCCGTTGCGGCCCAGCAGCACCGTGACTTTGCCCAGCTGGGTTTGCAAGCTGACATCACGCAGGATGTGCGAGCCGCCGTAGTACTGATTGATGTTGTTAACGTTCAGCATAAGTATTTCAATTCAGCGGCCAAGATAAACCTCGATCACGCGTTCGTCAGCCTGCACTTGGTCTAGCGTGCCTTGGGCCAGCACAGAGCCGTCGCACAGCACCGTGACGATGTCGGAGATGGTGCGAATGAAGCTCATATCGTGCTCTACCACCAGCAAGGAATGTTTGCCCTTGAGGGTCAGAAACAGCTCGGCCGTGCGAGAGGTTTCCTCGTCGGTCATGCCGGCCACGGGTTCGTCAAGCAGCAGCAGTTTGGGGTCTTGCATCAGCAGCATGCCGATCTCCAGCCACTGCTTTTGGCCGTGGCTTAAGTTGCCGGCGAGTCGCCCGACACTCTCCGCCAAATGAATCGTCCCCAAGATCTCGGCCAAGCGGTCGCTTTGTTTGGAGTCGAGCTTGAAGAACATCGAGGCCTTGACGCCCTTGTTGGTTTTCAGCGCGAGTTCCAAGTTTTCAAACACGGTGAGTTGCTCAAACACCGTCGGCTTTTGAAATTTTCGACCGATGCCGAGTTGCGCAATCTCGGCTTCTTTGTAGCGCAACAAATCAATCGTGCTGCCGAAGAAAACCGTGCCTTCATCGGGCCGGGTCTTGCCGGTGATGATGTCCATCATGGTGGTCTTACCGGCACCGTTCGGGCCGATGATGCAACGCAGCTCGCCGGGTGCGATGTCCAGCGAGAGTTTGTTGATGGCTTTGAAACCATCGAAGCTGACGCTGACGTCTTCGAGATACAGAATACGACCGTGGGTGGTGTCGACCTCACCTGTCGGCATGGCGATACGGCCCGTGCTGGCATTGCGGCCACCGGATTCGGTGTTGCTTTGCTTGTCGGCCAAGGCGGCCATGCGTTGTTCGACGCGCCGTGCGCCTTGCTCTAGCAGTTCGGGTGTCATGCTACTTTTCCCTTCCACAGTTTTTTCACCAGACCGACCACGCCGTTGGGCAGGAACAAGGTCACGGCGATGAACAGCGTGCCTAAAAAGTACAGCCAAAATTCGGGGTAGGCGACGGTCAACCAGCTCTTGGCACCATTGACGATGAAGGCGCCAATGATCGGTCCGATCAAAGTGGCGCGACCACCAACAGCCGCCCAGATGGCGATTTCAATCGAGTTGGCGGGGCTCATTTCGCCCGGGTTGATGATGCCAACCTGCGGCACGTACAGCGCGCCAGCAATGCCGCACATGATGGCCGAAATCACCCAGATCGTCAGCTTGTAGCCGAGCGGGTTGTAGCCCGAAAACATGACGCGTGTTTCCGCATCGCGGATGGCCTGCAGCACGCGGCCAAACTTGCTGCCGACCAGCCATTTGGCGAACAAAAAGAAACCCAGCAGCGTGAGGCCGGTCATGACAAACAGCGTCATGCGCATCGAGGGTGTCGCCAGTGGGA
>JABMMH010000247.1 GCA_013205645.1 Polaromonas sp.
CCCAAGTACATGTAGGCTGTGAAGTCACTGCAGCGCGCTGCTTGCTGCATGTTGTGCGTGACGATGGCGATGGTGTAGTCCTTCTTCAACTCGTGCACCAGCTCTTCAACCTTGCCAGTTGAAATTGGGTCGAGTGCAGAGGTCGGCTCGTCGAGCAGCAACACCGACGGCTTGACCGCGACGCTGCGGGCAATGCACAGACGCTGCTGTTGACCACCCGACAGCGACAGGCCGTTTTGGCCCAGCTTGTCTTTGACTTCATTCCACAGCGCCGACTTGGTCAGCGCCCATTCAACGCGTTCGTCCATGTCGCTTTTGTTCAGGTTGTCATAGAGACGCACACCGAAAGCAATGTTGTCGTAAATCGTCATCGGGAACGGCGTTGGCTTTTGAAAAACCATGCCGATGCGGGCGCGCAACAGGTTCAAGTCCTGGTCTTTGTCCAGAATGTTCTTGCCGTAAAAATTGATCTCGCCTTCTGCGCGTTGCCCAGGGTACAGGCTGTACATCCGGTTGAGTGTGCGCAGGATGGTTGACTTGCCGCAACCCGATGGGCCGATGAAGGCGGTGACCTTGCGCTCGGCAATGTTCATGGTCACGTCTTTGAGCCCGCGAAATTTACCGTAGTAAAAGTTGAGGTTGCGCACCTCAAGGGCGTTTTTCAGTTCTGTGGTGGTTTCAGCCATTGACAGGTCCATTGTTCAAAATACGTTTGTGGAAAGCGAATTGATGCGCGCGAATCAAGTGCGAATCTTGTCCCGGAAGAAGACCCGGGCCAGAATATTCAGGACCAACACGGCCATGGTGACCAGCAAGGCACCGCCCCAAGCCAGACGAATCCAGTTGTCATAAGGGCTCATGGCGAACTGATAAATCACCACCGGCAGGTTGGCCATCGGTGCGCCCATGTTGGTGCTGTAGAACTGGTTGTTCAACGCGGTAAAGAGCAACGGCGCGGTCTCACCGCTGATGCGGGCAATGGCCAGCAGCAAGCCGGTGATGACACCACTTTTGGCGGCTCGCAGCGTCACCATGGTGGAGACTTTCCAGCGCGGCGCACCCAGCGCAAATGCCGCTTCGCGCAGGCTGCCCGGCACCAGTCGCAACATGTTTTCAGTGGTTCGCATGACCACCGGTATGGCGATCAGTGCCAAGGCCAGACTGCCCGCATAGCCGGAGAAGTTGCCCACGGTAGCCACGGCGATGGAGTAGACAAACAAGCCCAGAACGATAGAAGGTGCGGACAGCATGATGTCGATCACAAAGCGAGTGGCCCCAGCTGTCTTGCTTTGGTCGCCGTATTCGGTGAGGTAAATCCCAGCCAGAACACCAATCGGCGTTGACACCAAGACCGCCAGCCCGACAATCATCGAGCTGCCGATGATGGCGTTTCGCAAGCCGCCGCCTTCTGAACCAGGAGCGGGCGTGTCTTGGGTGAACATGTTCCAGTCGATGGCGGCTATTCCGTTGGAAAACAGCACGAACAAAATCCACAGCAACACCGCCAGCCCCACGGCCATGGCGATCATGGACAGCACCAGCCCTTGGGCATTGGCCCAACGGCGACGTTGGTAGAGTTTTTGATTGAAACCGGTCAACATATCAAACACCTTTGGCTTTGTCAGCCTGGATCACCAAAATTTTGGCCAGCGACAGCACCACGAAGGTGATCAAAAACAGCACCAAGGCGAGGGCAAACAAGGCAGCGATGTGAAATTCATCGGCTTCGCCAAATTCATTGGCCAAAGTGGACGCTATGGACGTGCCCGGAGAGAACAAGGACGTCGGCATGCGGTTGGCGTTGCCGATGACAAAGGTCACCGCCATAGTCTCGCCCAAGGCGCGTCCCAAGCCAAGCATGATGCCGCCGATCACGCCTTTTTGTGTGTAAGGCAAGACCACTTTTTTAACCACTTCCCACGTTGTGCAACCCAGGCCATAGGCGGATTCACGCAGGATCGGTGGTGTGATTTCAAAGACGTCGCGCATCACGGCGGCGATGAAGGGCAGCACCATGAAGGCCAGCACAATGCCGGCGGCCAAAATGCCCATGCCGTTGGTGGCGCCGCCAAACAAAAAGCCCACCAGCGGCATGCCGCCGAGTACGTTTTGCAGCGGCACTTGCAGGTAGTCGGCAAACAAGGGCGCGAACACAAACAGGCCAAACATGCCGTAAATGATGGACGGCACAGCCGCCAGCAATTCAATGGCGGTGCCCAGTGGGCGACGCAGCCAAACCGGACAGGTTTCGGTCAAAAAGACGGCGATACCAAATGCCAGCGGCACGGCGATCAACATCGCTATACCGGCACTGGCCAATGTGCCGACGATCGCAATCGCGGCACCAAATTCTTCGTTGACGATGTCCCACTCAACATACCAAAGGAAACTCACGCCAAACTTGTGCAGTGCCGGCCAAGCATTGATGAACAAGGACGCAATGATGCCCGTCAGGGCGATCAACACCAGCAGCGAAAAGCCTTGCGTGATGCGGTGAAAAAAGAAGTCTTGGATGCGTTGGCGCTTGGCCACGGCGACCATGCTTGGGTTTTCGGTTTGGTTGGCTGAATCAGTCGATTCAGTGACCGAACTCATGGTGGCTTCCACACTCATTTTTATACCTTGGTGTTGTTCAGATATTGAATAAAACCCGCCAGCCTGTTGTGAACTGGCCGGCGGGTTTATCTGTTAACCC
This sequence comes from Polaromonas sp., assembly GCA_013205645.1. Taxonomy (GTDB): domain Bacteria; phylum Pseudomonadota; class Gammaproteobacteria; order Burkholderiales; family Burkholderiaceae_C; genus Polaromonas. Next base: position 2,696 of record JABMMH010000247.1, read on the forward strand.
AGAATTACTTCTGAATTTGTGCCCAGACTTTGGCGCGTATCTCATTTGTCAGGCTGTCAGGCAGCGCAACGTAGTCGAGATCGGCTGCCATTTTCTTGCCGTTTTTGAAAGACCAATCAAAGAACTTCAACGCTTCTGCGGCTGCAGCCTTGTCATCTGGATTTTTGTACATCAAGATGAACGACGCTGTGCTGATCGGCCAGCTGGCGTCGCCCTTGGCGTTGACCATCGAGATGCCCATGCCTGGAACGCTGAACCAGTCAGCACCGGCTGCGGCAGCGGCAAAGGTTTTTTCATCTGGGCCGACATATTTGCCGTTCGCATTTTGCAGCTGCATGAAATTCATACCGTTTTTCTTCACGTAGGCGTATTCAACGTACCCAACAGCACCCTTGATGCGGTTGACGTTGGCGGCGACGCCTTCGTTGCCCTTGCCGCCAACCGACGAAGCTGCCGGCCACTTTAAGGCCGCGCCCTTACCAACTTTGTCAGCCCATTCTTTGCTGATGGATGCCAAGTAGTCCGAGAAGTTGAAAGTCGTGCCGGAACCGTCAGCGCGGTGCACCACGGTGATGTTTTGGTCTGGCAGTTTTTTGCCTGGGTTCAAAGCCGCCAACTTGGCGTCATTCCATTTGAGGATGTTGCCCAAATAAATATCAGCCAGCACAGGGCCGGTGATGCGCAACTCGCCGGGCTTGAAGCCGTCCAGATTCAGCACAGGCACGGTGCCGCCAATGATGGCTGGGAATTGAACCATGCCGTCGCGCTCCAAATCGGCGCCGCTGACAGGGGCGTCCGAGGCGCCAAAGGTCACTGTTTTGGCGCGAATTTGCTTCAAACCACCGGAGGAGCCGATCGACTGGTAGTTCATGCCGATGCCGGTGACGGCTTTGTAGCCTTCAGCCCATTTGGCGTAAATTGGGTAAGGGAAAGTGGCACCTGCGCCGGTCAAGTCAGCCGCCATGGCCGAGCTCATCGCGAAGCTGGCGAAGGCTGCTGCGGCCACTGTTTTGAGTAACGTGCGTTTGGTATTCATATAAGTCCCTTGGGTTGGTGCGTGAAGAACAAACTGAACTTTATGGCGTTAATGTGACAGAGGCATGACAGCGGTATGTTGTCACACTATTTTGAGGTGTGCCGGGTGGCTCGCCACAGCAGAGCTAAAAAGCAGCACGCCACTGCCGCCAGCGCCAATGTGGCGGTTGACCAGAAACTGACCGGGAGCTGCGACGCTGGCATGCTGCTGGTTCCGATATAGGCCAGAAAGTAGCCGCCCGCCAGGCCAAAGCCCCACAGCAACACGCTGTAAATCAGCAGCGGCATCAAGGTGATGCGGTAGCAGCGCAGCAAAAAGGCGCAGACCGCTTGCAGCGAATCGGCCAGATGAAAAAACGCCACCCAGACCAACAGCGTTGAGGCGGTGAGAACAACTTCAGGGTTGCGCGAATACCAGGCCGGAATCTGCTGGCTCAGCAGCCACAGCAGCAAGGCCAGCGCCGAGGCGCTCAGCGCTGAGAGGCTCAGCGCCAAGCCGACCACCCGCCGCGCTTTGTCTGGATCGCCAGCGCCAATCCAGAACGACACGCGGGCGCCGCAGGCAATGGCCAGCGACAACGGCACCATGTACAGCACGGCAGCCAAGCTGGCGGCAATCTGGTGACTGGCCGCGGCTACTGTGCCCAGCCGGGCAATGAACAGCGCCATCAAGGTGAAGGAGGTGACTTCCACCATATAGGACAACCCAGCTGGCAAACCGAGCCGCGCAAATGCCCTGATCTGCCGCCAATTTGGCTTTTCCATGCGCGCCCAGATGCGGTACGGCAGGTAAAGTGCGTTGGTGCGCAACAGCAACACGGCCAGCAGCAGCAACAAGTAGTTGACGACCAGCGTGGCCCAGGCGCAGCC
>JABMMH010000248.1 GCA_013205645.1 Polaromonas sp.
AAGCGCTGGCCCAACAAGTGCAAAGCGCAGGGCAAGAACTGAATGCGTCGATTCAACTGCGCGGCGATCTCGGCGCCGGCAAAACCACCTTGGTGCGTTATCTGCTCAAAGCGCTCGGCGTTGAAGGCCGCATCAAAAGCCCGACTTACGCCGTGGTCGAACCCTATACCGTCAGCGGCTCTGACGCTCAAGCACTCAACATTTGGCATTTCGATTTTTACCGCTTCAACGACCCCGACGAATGGGAAGAAGCCGGCTTTCGCGAGATCTTTGCCAGCCCCGGCCTCAAGCTGGTCGAATGGCCAGAAAAAGCCGGCCAGCACTTGCCCGCCGCCGACTTGGTTCTGGCGATTGAACTGACGCCCGCCGATGAACGCAGCGTCAGCGTGCAAGCCCTCACGCCGGCTGGCGCAAAGCTGCTCAAGGCATGAAGATCGGGCAGCCACCCCGTCGCCGTGACGTGCTGCAGTTTGGCAGCTTGGTGTTGCTGCTGGGCGGGCAACAAATCGCCCTTGGCGCCGACATTGTGGCGGTGCGCATGTGGCCCTCCAAAGATTACACGCGCGTCACCATCGAGTCAGACCGCCAGATCAAGGCGCGGCAGTTTTTGCTGACCGACCCACCTCGCGTGGCGATTGACATTGAAGGCATTCAGTTGCTGCCGGCCCTGAGCGAGCTGATCGCCAAAGTCAGGCCCGAAGACCCCAACGTGGCGGGCATTCGCGTCGGCCAAAACGCGCCCGGCGTGGTCCGCTTGGTGATAGACCTCAAACAAGCGGTGAAACCACAGGTCTTCACGCTGTCACCGATCGAGCCTTACCAACACCGCTTGGTGTTTGACCTCTATCCACTGAAAATTCTGGACCCGCTGGAAGCCCTGATCGCCGAGCGCATGAAAGAGCTGCAAGACGCTGTCGGCGACGCGCAAGTGGCGCAAGCCGACCCCTTGGGTGACTTGATCGCCGGTCATGCACGTCGTTCGGAATCGGCCAAAAATAGCGCACTCAACAGCGCCACCCTCAAAGAGAAGGTCAAAGAAAAGGTCGAGCGACTCGTCATCGTCGCCCTCGACCCCGGCCACGGCGGCGAAGACCCGGGTGCCATCGGCCCAGGCGGCACCTATGAAAAAGACGTGGTGCTGCAAATCGCCTTGCAGCTGCAAGACCGCATCAACAAGCAGCCCAACATGCGGGCCTACATGACGCGCGACGCCGACTTTTTTGTGCCGCTCAATGTGCGCGTGCAAAAAGCCCAGCGGGTCCAAGCCGATCTCTTCATCAGCATCCACGCTGACGCGTTTTTCACGCCCCGGCCGCAAGGCGCCAGCGTCTTTGTGCTGAGCGACCGCGGCGCCACCAGCACCTCGGCGCGCTGGCTGGCCAACAAAGAAAACGCGGCAGATTTGGTCGGCGGCGTCAACCTCAAAGCCAAAGATGCCAGCGTGCTGAAAGCCATGCTGGACATGAGCACCACCGCCCAAATCAGCGACAGCCTGAAGCTCGGCGGCGCCATGCTCGGCGAGATGGGCAACGTCGGCAGACTGCACAAGCCGCGCGTTGAACAAGCCAACTTTGCCGTACTCAGAGCGCACGACATCCCCAGCGTGCTGGTCGAGACCGCCTTTATCAGCAACCCGGATGAAGAGATCCGCCTGCGCAACCCAGCGTACCAAGCGCAATTGTCAGACGCCCTGATGCGCGGCATCTTGACTTACTTCGCTAAAAACCCACCGCTGGCGCGCAATCGGGCGCTGTAGGGGACTATGACCGCGCCGGTGCGACTTTCCTCAAATTGAGTCGCTCCCTAGACGACTTTCGTCGGATTGTGAAATTCCTAAACGGGCAAAGTGTCGTTCTCCGTTTTCAAACAAAGCTGAAAGTTCACGGGAGAAGCCTCTCCGAACTGGCGTCAGGCTTTCAGGGGTTGTAGGTCAGCGTCATGGTCAGCGTGGCCGCGAAGCTGCCGGCTCTTAGCGTGTGTTGACTGGCCGGGATCTTGCCGTAAACCGGCTGCGACTGGTTGCTGTCACCCACCGGAATGCTGCCGCCAATGAGGCTGCCGGTCGTACCATTGCCCCAGACGCTCGTGTAAGTTGGATCGGTGTGAATATTGAACCGCATGAGGTCGCCGCCACTGGCGTTGGTCAAGTAACGCGTGCTAATGCCATCACCGCCGCCCACTGTGCTTGAACCTAGAGCGATGCTGTAGCTACCGCCAGTCGCAATGCCGGTGCACTCCACCGCAACGTCTGCGACGCTGGTCACATCCGCCGAAAAGAGCTTCCCAGCAAAGGTCAGCGGCTGGTAGGCGCCAAACGCCAGCCCGCTAGAACTGACGCTGCATCCCGCCTGCGCCGGCCCCACGGCAGCCAAAGTTAACAGCAGCGCGGCCGTTAGGCTGGTTTTAAAGTGCCATGCGAATTTCATTTACTGTCCTTTGTACAAACCAGCGGCCCGATGTTGCCCGGCAGGCCGTCGGCATCCGGTATGTCTAGTTCAAGCTGGCAACCGCCACCGGGCCAGCGCACCTGCACCGCTTGGCGGGTTTCAGCCAGGTCGGTCAACCAGACCTCGCCGCGGCGTCCAGCGATGAACTCCGGTCCATCCGGCAACAAATTCACCCGCGTACCCACGGGCACAGGTTGACCGTCCAGCTGGTGCAGCACGACCAGCGCCTGCCGAGTGCGGCGCACCGCAAAGCGCACCACCGAACCACTGCCGGGATAGGGCGTGACCTGTTGCACGACATTGCCGACCTCTACGTCCAGCGGCAGGTCAATCGGATCGATCTCAATCTGGTTTTTCTGCCATGGCAGCAGCCCCGGCACCAGTGCCAGTCCACGCTCATCGGTGATGGCCACCACTTGGTGGCTGCGCTTGACCGGAACACCAGCCAAGCCGCCCGCGTCGACCACAGCAAAACTGCCCTGGCCTACGGCGCGTGACGCGAATGGCAGACCCGCCAGCAAGCCGAGCGTTCCGCGCCCGCTGGCGCGCGTGGCAACTTGACCATCAGCGTCACTGGCCAAGTCCAGCCCCCATGCAAACTGGCTGGTGTTGCCCTGTAGGCCAGCGCTAGCGCGCTGACTCTCCAGCGTCGACGCCTCCACGCGCCAACCCAGACCCGGCCCGGCCGGCGCATTGCGCGAAGCCGACACGGCGCCAATGGCTGGGCTGCCGCTGGCGCTGTTGATGCGCGCCGTGCTGTAAACGCCGCTGCTCAGCGGCAGGCTGACGGTAGCGCCTGCGCTCCAAGCACCGTCGCCATCCAGCCGTTTGTTGAGAGATATATTTAAGCTCGCGCGCTGCCATATTGGCAGGCTGGTCGACAGGCCCACAGATTGCACGCGGTCGCCGTCCCACCGCGTTTGCTGCACATAGCTGACGCCGCCGCTCCAAGACGCCCACAACGGGCCGCCCAAGCTGGCAAGCCAGCGCGAGCGTGAACGCTGCGTCGGTGCATCAGCACCAATGGCTTCGCCAAAAGGTGCAAACCCCTGACTCGCGTGCTCGTACTGCAGCGCACCACCACCGTGCGGCGTGCTGCGCTCAACACCCAACTTCAGCAGCTCTCCGCGCTCATTGAAACCTTGCGTGCTGCCACTTGACGCCGCCAGAGCAACGCGGCCAACGCCCCAGTGGCCGAGCAGGCTAGCGAGTTCCATGCCGGAAGCACGGCGCCGGGCTTGCAACTCAAGCCTAACCTCCCCGCTCAGGTTTTGACTCAGGCCCTGTCGCCAGGTGGCTGCGCCAAAGCCGTCACCATAAGCGCTGCTGTCCCCGTAGCCGGTGCGCAACCTACCCGCTTCGAAGGAAAAATCCGTCAACCCCGGCGCTAGCAGGCGCGGCGATGCGTAATAGCTTTGCTGGATCACCGTTTCACGCCCCAGCAAGTCGCGCACCACCAAATTGATTTCTCCCGCCCCGGTGACGGTCGGCACGTTGTTCAGCTCAAACGGTCCGGGCCGCGTCGGCTGGCTCAATCGGCGCGTGTTGTTGACCAGCACCTCGACGGTGGAAGGCAAGGCCGCTTCCCCGCTCAACGAAAGTTGCGGCCGTGTGACAAAACCCGGCCGCATGCCAAAGTCGCGGCCCCAGCGCACGCCGCCGTAACGCACCGGCCGACTCCAGCCGCCGCCCACGCCCACAGTGTCGCCAACGACCAGTGTCTCTAAGCGGTGCGGCAGATCGAAGCGCCAGAAGGTGTCGAGCCGGGTAGCGCTGCGGCGGGTGCCATCGTCACGCACCAGCGCCGAATTCACCAGACTGCCAAACCGGCCAAAGGCCACGGCCTCCAGCAAAGCACCGCTGGTGAGCGGCCCTCCAGTGCGACTGTGCGCTAGTGACAGGTCGTAATTGAGCAGCACGCCCGGTGCCGGGCGAGGCGGCGGCGTCGGTCGCGCGTCCTTTAGCGCCAGCGTCGAGCCAAGAAAAGCACCCGCCGGCGCGCTGATCTCTAAGCTCAGACGCTGTCGATTGATCGTCCAAGTGGCGCCCGCCACTGCATTAATTGCGAAGGCCGGTGCGCCGTCGCTCAACGCACGGACCTTTTCTAGCGGTGCCAAGCGTGCCTCGGCCCAAGCCTCCGCCGGCAGCAGCAAAGCGCCATCGGGCCATTGCTCGACAAAAATTACATCGGCCAGCGTCTGGCGGTTCACGGTCACGTCCAGCAGCAGCAACTCGGGCTGTGGCGCAGCGCCCCAAGCAGGCAACAGCGCCAGCGCTGCCAGCCACAGCACGGTCAACGCCTTGCGTAGCGCACGCTGGGTAGCTCCGAGGGGCCGTGGACAAAAAAATGGAAAAAGGTCAAGCACAAAGCTACGAGGCCCAAGCGTCACCGCGTCATGATAAAAAAAACCGGCCACACGGGCCGGTGTCGGGGAAGCTGCGCTTTCAAGTCAGGTCAATACCCACCCGGCTCAAAACGCGCCTGCCTCGGCCTGCAAAGTTTCACCGCTTGCGGTCAGCACCTGCACGCCGCGCAACGCACGGGTCTGATTCGCCGCCATCGGCACGCGCCATTCGCGCTCGGTGCCGGCCAGCAGGGTTTCGCCGTCTTTCAACGTCAGCGCTTGGCTCCAACCATCACCCGCCAGCGTCAAGGTCTGAACCTTCACGCGGTGGTTGCCGGCGTTGAGCATACGCAGGCAGGCGTCGACCGTGCGGGGTGCCACTGGCTTGACCCGCGTGGATGCCGCATTCGGTTCACAAGGTTTCCAGCGCAGCGCGTTGACGACCGGACTGGCCGGAGCGACCAGCACCGGCAAGTCATAGCGCATACGGAATTTGATGATCATGCCGGGCGAACTGGCGGCGGCGGCTGCTACGGGTTTGGCAACATTTTCTAGGATAAGCCGGTAGGCCAGTTCCTCGGGGCTGGGGCGAGGGCCCCGCAATGCCACGCGAAACACCTGCTTGTCGCCAGGCTGCAAATCGGCAATCGGCGGTGACACCAGCAGGTCGTCACTGGGAACTGTCACAGAGTCGCCTTGCACGTCCTGACGCCAGCGCAAAATTTCCGCCTGCAAGCGCATCGGCACGCGAGCCTTGTCGCTGAGCGTGACCGTCACGGCCGCAACACGCTGCCGCGCACCGACTTCCACCACCACGGGACTGATCAGCACTTGGGCCAACGCCGGGCCGCTCGCGAGCAAGGCCGCGAGCGGCCCGGCAGCTGCCCGCCAGCCACCACGGCACAACCAGCGCCGACTAGCTGGAAACCCATGCTTGCCCCCCATGACGGGAGGCAAGCCCATCACTGAATCAGACCGTCCCAAAACTGACTGTGATGGTGATCGTGTCGCTGTAGGATTGCACCGACTTTTTAGCCTTGTCGGTCGCAAGAATTTTTGCCGACAAATCCAGCGACTGCGACACACCATTGGCCGTAAAGCTGGGGTGAGCAGCTGCGGTGCCACTGACAGCCGTCCCGGTTCCATCACTTGACGGATACGGCGTGTAGGTGATGAATTCCGTTGCCGTCGTACCGCCTATCAGCCGGAAGCTACCGGTCACGCCGTTTGCAGAAGCGTACGCAAACTTGGGCGATGTAGTGCCATTCGTGCAAATGGCGGGGAATGTTGCACCTGCTGAGGTGTTAGTTGAGGTTTGAGTGCCATCGGTTGTCAGCATTTCCAAGGTGCCTAAAGCGATTGCGCTACCAGCGCCCACCGTGCAGTCCGCCGCGACGGTTGCCGTAGAACCCACGGTGGATGTATCGCCGCTTGCAGCCATCGCCCCACCCGCCATCATCAACGCACCGATAGCCAGTGTCAGTTTGCTAATTTTCGTTTTCATTTTGAAATCCTATTCATAAAACCCTCAGAGCAAAATCGCCCCGCCTCAGTACGCCCTCGCAAGCCGTCTGGCAAAGCTGAGTGAATTGGGAGCCCAAAAAGCATGCTCAGAACACTCAGCCTCGCTGAAAAATTAATTTAATTAATTAATTAACAAGTTCTCTGTTAGACTACTTTTTATTAATTACTTTTTAGTATTTTTATTTACATTTTAATACAAAATATTACTTTTCTACTATGTCAACGTCAATCTGCGGAGCGTTGTTGCAGGTGTGAATCAAAAAAGGGCTGAGGCAGATGGCATGCTTTAGGGCGGCACGATTCAAATGAGTGATTCCCAATTGAACCAACAACAATTTTTAGAGCACTTAATGGGGTCTCACTTAATGGGGTCTGACCCCAATTAATTTAGGCTGGCCAGGTGCTCTTTGGCCTTGTCCAACTGGCCCATCTGGATGTGGGCGACCAGTGAGTCGTCGTATTTTTTGAGATTGCGCAGACTGTAGCTCAGCAGGTTAATCCGTCGGCGCTGCGCGGGTTGGTGCCTGAGCTGCTGAAAGCCCGCGAGCGGCTGGGCAAATCGCAGGTCGACATCAGTTTTCCTGAGATCGAGAAGTTTGACCACCTGCCGCCAGCACGGGTTGATGGCGCCAGCGCTTTTGTCAGCATCATGGAAGGTTGCTCCAAATACTGCAGCTATTGCGTGGTGCCCTACACCCGCGGCGGCGAAGTCTCGCGGCCGTTTGACGACGTGCTGGTCGAGATCGCCGGGCTGGCCGACCAAGGTGTCAAAGAAGTCACCTTGCTGGGGCAAAACGTCAACGCTTACCGCGGTCCGATGACCGCAGCCGGAATAAACAGCAAGAGTGGCAACACTGACATAGCCGATTTCGCCCTGCTGCTGGAGTACGTGTCTGACATCCCCGGCATTGAGCGCATTCGCTACGTCACCAGCCACCCGAACGAGTTCACCCAAAGCCTGATTGAGGCTTACGCCAAGCTGCCCAAACTGGTGAACCATTTGCACCTGCCGGTGCAGCACGGCAGTGATCGTATTTTGATGGCCATGAAGCGCGGCTACACCGCCACGGAATACAAAAGCACGGTTCGCAAGCTGCGCGC
>JABMMH010000249.1 GCA_013205645.1 Polaromonas sp.
CCTTCCCACTCGGGCTCGAACGGCGTCACGTTGACGATGATGCCGCAACGTGCGTAAGTGCTTTTACCGAGGCAAATGGTCAGCACATTGCGCGGGATGCGGAAGTATTCAAGCGTGCGCGCCAAGGCAAAACTGTTGGGCGGGATGATGCAACTGTCGCCATGAAAGTCGACAAAGCTTTTTTCATCGAAGTTTTTCGGGTCCACCACGGTGCTGTGGATGTTGGTGAAAACCTTGAACTCAGGCGCGCAGCGAATGTCGTAGCCGTAGCTGCTGGTGCCGTAGCTGATGATCTTCTGGCCGTCGGCGGCCTGCCGAATTTGACCGGGCTCAAACGGCTCGATCATGCCGGTAGATTCGGCCATACGGCGTATCCATTTGTCGCTCTTGATGCTCATGGTGGGTTGCTCACGTCGGAAGATCGTTGATGAGCCGCCATTGTAGGCAACCGAAACCTTCAAGCCACTTGGGAGGCTTGCGAAATCACCGTTTTCTCGACCAGCCGGTCATCTCCCAGCACGATCATCGCAAACAGCAGCTCATCCAAACTGTTGGCTTGCGCCGTCTTGCGTGCCAGCAATGGCGTAGCGATCGGGTTGAGGACGACGAAGTCAGCCTCGCAGCCGGGTTGCAAATTACCCACCACACCGGCCAGCCCGAGCGCTTGAGCGGCACCCGCCGTGTGTTGCCACCACAACTGCTGTGGCTTGATCGACAAGCCAGTTTTGGTTTGCCCTTCGCGCCCCACGTAATAAGCCGCCAGCATGGTGTGGAACGGGCTGAAACTGGTGCCGCCACCGACGTCACTGGCCAAGCCGTACGCAAAGCCGATACGGTCGGCACCGGCGTAGTCAAAAAATCCGCTGCCCAAAAACAGGTTGCTGGTCGGGCTGATGGCCGCCGCCGCACCGCTGCTGCGCATCAGCGCGCGGTCGTTATCGTCAAAATGAATGCAGTGCGCATAAACGCTGCGCGGCCGCAGCAAACCGAATTGCTCATACACAGCCAAATAGCTGCGCGCCGCCGGGTACAGCGAACGCACCCAAGCAATTTCTTCGCGGTTTTCAGCCACATGCGACTGCACCCAGACGTCTGGGTATTTAGCGGCTAGCGCACCCGCGCCACGCAACTGCGCGTCGCTGCAACTCGGCGCAAAGCGCGGCGTGATCGCATAGCCCAGCCGGTCTTGACCGTGCCAGCGCTGAATCAAGGCCTCGGTGTCGATCAAGCTTTGCTCGGTCTGGTCGCGCACGCCATCGGGCGAGTTCCGGTCCATCAAGCACTTGCCGGTGATCAGCCGCAGCTGCCGTTGCTGCGCCTCTTCAAACAAGGCGTTGACCGAACTCGGGTGCGAGGTGGCAAAGGTCAGCGCGGTCGTGACGCCGTTTCGCAGCAGTTCATCGATGAAAAAGCCCGCCACCTCTGCCGCATGCGTCGACTCACTGAAGCGGCTTTCCTGCGGAAAGGTGTAGTTCTCCAGCCAAGACAACAAACCGTCCGCCGGCGAGCCAATGACATCGACCTGCGGGTAATGAAGGTGCATGTCGACAAAGCCCGGCGCGATGATGCGGCCGGGCCAATGCTCAATGCTCAGGTGCGCATAGCGCGGCGCTAACTCGTGCCAAGATCCCACCGCCTCGACGCGTTGTCGGCCGCTGGCGTCAGCCGCCACGACCAACAAACCATCCGCCTCATAGACAGCCGAGTGGTCAACGGCAAAACGAAGAATGGCGGCGCGGTAAGCTTTCATGCGGCAAGCGTAACGCAGCCAAGCGGCCCACACATACCGTGCGCCGGATACTGACTATTTAAAGGCTATTTTTAGCCGCTGTGGCGCGCAAGGTGCAACTGTCACCGATCGAGTCACGCCAGACCCGCACTGACGACAGCTGCGGCAAACTTGGCAGCAAGGCGCGCCAAATGAAGGCGCACAAATTCTCCAGCGTGGCGGGGCCCAAGCCCGGCACATCGTCGAGCATGCGGTGGTCCAGCTGCGGCCGCAGTTGCTCAATCGCCAAGCGCACCAAGCCGAGGTCAACCACCATGCCGGTGCGCGGGTCGGGCTGACCCGAGACAGTGGCTTCGGCGTAGTAAGTGTGGCCGTGAATACGGCGACTGCTGTCGGCTTCGATCTCGCGGTTCAGCGTGTGGGCGGCGTCAAAGAAAAACTTTTGACCGATCTCAAAATTGTCGTGACTCATCGGATTCCCGTGATCTTGTGGGTCTGCAGACTCAGCCGCCAAGCCGGCCGCTGCTTGCACAGCGCGATACAGTCTTGCAAGTTGTCCTCGCGCAAGACGTTGTCCATGGGCTGCAGATAGCGGTGCGTGAAATGAGCAGCTTCGAGTTCCGAAAGGTCCAACAAAGGCTGTGGCCAAACGACTTTGAGCTCATGGCCTTCGCGCTGCAACCACGCCGCGCCAGCCTTCGGGCTGACGCAAATCCAATCGATACCGGCGGGCGCAACCAGCGTGCCGTTGGTCTCTACGGCGATCTGAAAGCCCCGCGCATGCAGGGCGGCAATCAGCGCGTCATCGACTTGCAGCAAAGGCTCGCCGCCGGTCAGCACGACAAAACGGTGCGCCATGTCGCTAGACGGCCATTGCGCTTGGATCTGGTTGGCGAGTGCATCGGCGGAAGAAAACTTGCCGCCTAGCGTGCCGTCGGTGCCGACAAAATCGGTGTCGCAAAACTGGCAAATCGCGCTGGAGCGGTCTTGTTCGCGCCCCGTCCAGAGGTTACAGCCGGCAAAGCGACAGAACACCGCCGGACGGCCTGCGTTGGCACCCTCGCCTTGCAAGGTGTAGAAAATTTCTTTGACCTGATAGCTCATACGCCGCTCCGGATGACTGCCGGAGCCGTGAGGTTTTTATACATGGTAGTCCTCGACATGGCCCCGGTGATGTGAAATCCCTCAGCGCCGGGACGCCGCCAAGGGGACACGTATTCTAACGGGCAGGCGTCAAAGTGGCCGCCACTCGGCTTCTTCTTCTGCCTTCACCGGATAGACCCGAGACATCCAGAAGAAGACAGCTGCACCGAACAACAAGCTGACCATGGCGATCTGCAGTGACAAGGTGAAGGTGTCGCTCGGCGTGCGTGCGCCGTGCATCAAAACAGCCACCAGCGGCGGGCCCATGACTTGCCCCACGCTGTAAGTGGCGGTCATCAAGCCCATGAAACTGGCCGCCGCCGCAGGCCGCAGACGACGCACTTCTTGCAGCGCAAAAAAGGTGTTGGCCGTGAACGGCAGACCCAACAACAAACTACCCAGGGCAAAGCCAAGCAAGCTCGGGCTCCACAAACTGATGCCAATGCTGAGCGCCTGCATCAGGTAGCCACCCAGCAACAACAAACGTAAATCGCCACCCGGTCTGATGCGCGTGGCCAACCAAGCGCCGGTCATCACACCCAGACCAAAGAGCGGCCAAAACAAATCAAGCCAGGGCGAACCAGGCAAGGCCGCACGCGCAATCACCGGCAAAAAAGTCGCGGTGATGATGTAGCCAAAACCAGCAATGCCGTAGGCCAACGTGAGCAAAAAAATCTCAAATGAACCGTGGCCGACCTTGTCCGCAGCGGCCGCTGGGTCTTTTTCAACACACGGAGCCAGCGGCAGCAAGCGGTCGTCGCTGTCGCTCAGGCTAGGCCAAACCAGCGCCGTCAGCACGAAGGCCAGCAGGCCAAAAATCAGCCAGCCGGTGGCCGCAGTCCATTGCCAAGCCACCATGCCGCTGGCAAACAACCCGCTCATCACAATACCCGCCCCCGGCCCCATGTAAATAAAACCGCCCATGCAGGGAAAGCCAAGTCGGGCCAACTGCGACAAGCACCAGCCCGAAGTGAAGACAAAGACCACGCCGCTGGTGACACCAGCGAGAAAGCGCAGCAGCGGCCACGCTGGCATGTCGGTCCAAGCCATCGCGACCGTCAGCACACCGGTCGTCAATAAACCGCCGCGCACCAGCTGCGTGAACGCCAAGTACGGCAAGCGCGGAAAACGCGCCCACAACCACGGCTGCAACATGCAAAGCAGCGCCCCCACCAGGTAGCCGATGTAGTTGGCACTGGCCAGCCAACTGGCCGCTGGCAGATCAATCACGCCATCGTTCAGCATCATTGGCAGCAGCGGCGTGAAGGCAAAGCGGCCGATGCCCATGGCCACGCCCAGCGACACCATCCCCGCCAGCGCGATGGTCCAGGGGTTAGCGAAAGGTCGCAAAGCTGTCGTCGAGCTGGCTGATGAACACCTGCTTCGCCGACGGCTCGATGAAGCTGGCTTCAAAGCTGTTGCGCGCCAGTGTGTAGGCCTCGGCTGCGCCCAGTGGCAGCGCCGCAAAAGTCTGGCTGAAGTTGTCGTTCATGTAGCCGCCAAAGTAAGCCGGATCGTCGGAATTGACGGTGGCGGCAATACCCGCAGACAGCAACTGGCCTAGCGTGTGGCTGGCCAAATCAGGGAACACACACAGCTTGAGGTTCGACAGCGGACAGACCGTCAACGCGATGCGGTCTTGCGCCAGCCGCTGCATCAAGGCCGCGTCATGGGTCGACTGCACGCCGTGGTCAATCCGCTCAACCTTGAGCAGGTCCAGCGCCGTCCACACATACGCTGGCGGGCCTTCTTCGCCGGCATGCGCCACCAGCCGAAAGCCGAGCTGCCGGCAACGCGCAAAGACACGCGCAAATTTTTCCGGCGGATTGCCGACTTCGCCTGAATCAAGGCCAATGCCGACAATGTGGTCACTGAACGGCAGCGCTTGCTCCAGCGTCGCAAACGCGTCTTCTTCGCTCAGATGCCGCAAAAAACACATGATCAGCAAACCGCTCACACCCAACTCAGCCTTGGCGTCGACACAGGCGCGGTGCAAACCCTTGACCACGGTTTCCATCGGAACGCCGCGCGCCGTGTGCGTCTGCGGATCAAAGAACAGCTCCGCGTGCAACACGTGGTCTTCGGCAGCTTTGACGAAGTAAGCGCGCGCCATGTCGTAGAAGTCTTGCTCGGTCAACAGCACGCTGGCGCCGGCGTAATAAATATCCAGAAAGCTTTGCAGGTTGGTGAAAGCGTAAGCACTGCGCAGCGCCTCCACGTTGGCATAAGGCAGGCTCACGCCATTGCGCTGGGCCAGGGCAAAAATCAACTCAGGCTCCAGCGAGCCTTCAATGTGAATGTGCAATTCAGCCTTCGGCATGCCCCTGAGCAGTTCGGGCAAACGGTCGGCGGCAACAGGTCGGATCAAGGTCATGGTCAACTTTCAAAGACTGCACAGTGTCGGCGAAAACACAGGCCATCAACAAAAACAGCTGCCTGAGCAGCTGTTTTTAAAGCCAAGCAGAAGTTGGCTCAGTTGCCCGGCACCTTGCCTTCAACACCTTGGACATAAGACTTCAGGCCGCCCAAGAATTTATCGTCAGCAACGGTATCTTTGGCGATCAA
>JABMMH010000250.1 GCA_013205645.1 Polaromonas sp.
GATCAAAGAAGGTCGCGGCTGCGGTCCTAACAAGGACTACATCAACCTCGACATGACCCACCTCGGCGCCGACACCATCCTCAAGCGCCTGCCCTCGGTGCTGGAAATTGGTCACAACTTTGCCAACGTCGACATCACCAAAGAACCGATCCCCGTGGTGCCGACCATCCACTACCAGATGGGTGGTATTCCAACCAACATCCACGGTCAAGTGGTCACGCAAAACGCAGCCAACCAAAGCGAAGTCGTCAACGGTCTGTACGCCGTGGGCGAATGCTCTTGCGTCAGCGTGCACGGCGCCAACCGTCTGGGCACCAACTCCTTGCTCGACTTGCTGGTCTTTGGCCGCGCCGCCGGCAACCACATTGTTGAGTTCAACAAGACCGCCACCGAGCACAAGCCGCTGCCAGCCGATGCGGCCGACGCCACGCTGGCCCGGATTGCACGCCTCGACAACGCCACCGAAGGCGAGTACGCGCAAGACGTTGCCAACGACATCCGCGCCGCTATGCAGCTGCATGCCGGTGTCTTCCGGACACAAGCCATCATGGACGAAGGCGTGACCAAAATCGCCGCCTTGCGCGAACGCGTGAAGAAAATCGGCTTGAAAGACAAGTCGAAGATTTTTAACACCGCCCGCATCGAAGCGCTGGAAGTCGAAAACCTGATCGAAGCCGCTGAAGCCACCATCGTCTCTGCCGCTGCTCGCCACGAAAGCCGCGGCGCGCACTCGGTCGATGACTACGGCGACACGCCAGAGAACCCGAACGGCCGCAACGACAGCGAGTGGCACAAACACACCCTCTGGCACAGCGAAGGCAACCGCCTGTCTTACAAGCCAGTGCAAATGAAACCGCTGTCGGTGGACTCGATCCCCCTGACCGTTCGTAGCTTTTAATAACTTGTGGGACAGCTCTTTAGCGCTGTCCACAACTGATCAACTTTTGCGAGTACCCCATGGCCAAACGCACTTTCCAGATTTACCGCTACGACCCAGATCAAGACGCTAAGCCGTACATGCAGACCATCGAGGTTGAACTCGATGGCAGCGAACGCATGCTGCTCGACGCCCTGATGAAGCTCAAGGCGCAAGACCCGACCATCACCTTTCGCCGCTCCTGCCGCGAAGGCGTTTGCGGCTCGGACGCCATGAACATCAACGGCAAAAACGGTCTCGCCTGCCTGACCAACATGCTCACGCTGAAGGGCACCATCGTCCTCAAGCCGCTGCCAGGTTTGCCAGTGGTGCGCGACCTGATCGTCGACATGACGCAGTTCTTCAAGCAGTACAACTCGATCAAGCCGTACTTGGTCAATGACAACGTGCCGCCTGAAAAAGAGCGCCTGCAAAGCCCAGAAGAGCGCGACGAGCTGAACGGCTTGTACGAGTGCATCTTGTGCGCCAGCTGTTCGACCAGCTGCCCGAGCTTCTGGTGGAATCCAGACAAGTTCGTCGGCCCAGCCGGCCTGTTGCAGGCTTACCGCTTCATCGCCGACAGCCGCGACGAAGACACCGCCGCACGCCTAGACAACCTCGAAGACCCATACCGCTTGTTCCGCTGCCACACCATCATGAATTGCGTCGATGTCTGCCCCAAGGGTCTAAACCCGACCAAGGCGATTGGCAAGATCAAGGAAATGATGGTTCTGCGCGCAGTCTAAGATAGTCACTGTGACATCTGCCCTGCCCGAGACTGCGACGCCGACCTTTTCACCGCTGCTGGACGAGCGCTCGCTCAGTCGGCTGCGCTGGGGTTGCCGTCGTGGCCTGCTTGAAAACGACTTGTTCATCGAACGGTTTTTTGCCAAGCATGAAGCCACCTTGACCGTCAGACAAGCCAAAGGCTTGGATGATTTAATGGATCTGTCAGACAATGATCTGCTTGATCTGTTTCTACAACGCAAGCAGCCTGGTGAACTCGAAGCCGTCAGCGCCTCGACCGACGCAGCCCGCGAAGTGCTGGCCCTGTTGATCGTTCCAGCGGCGGCGGCGCAGGGTCCAGCCTGATACCCATAAACGGGTCCGATGTCGTCAAGACATTGACCATCTCCGCATGAAAAGGAAAGAGACATGAAACTAGCCGACAACAAAGCCACCCTCACGTTCAGCAACGGCACACCCAGCGTTGACTTGCCGGTTTACCAAGGCACCGTAGGCCCTGATGTGGTCGACATCCGCAAGCTGTACGCACAGACTGGCATGTTCACCTACGACCCAGGTTTCATGTCGACAGCCGCCACCCAATCCGCCATCACCTACATCGACGGCGACAAAGGTGAATTGCTGTACCGCGGCTACCCGATTGAGCAACTCGCCACCAACTGCGACTACCTCGAAACCTGTCACCTCTTGCTGTACGGCGAGTTGCCTGACGCGACCCAGAAAAAAGACTTCGTCGGCCGCGTGACCAATCACACCATGGTTCACGAACAGATGCAGTATTTCATGCGCGGTTTCCGCCGTGACGCACATCCGATGGCCATCATGACCGGTTTGGTCGGCGCCCTCTCGGCCTTTTACCATGACAGCACCGACATCAACAATCCTGAGCACCGCGAAATTGCCGCGATTCGCCTGATTGCCAAGATGCCAACGCTGGTCTCCATGGCGTACAAATACACCGTCGGCCAGCCTTACGTGTACCCACGCAACGACCTGAGCTACTCGGGTAACTTTTTGCACACGATGTTCGCCAACCCGTGCGAAGAGTACAAGGTCAATCCAGTGCTCGAACGCGCACTCGACCGCATCTTCATCTTGCATGCCGACCACGAGCAAAACGCCTCGACATCGACCGTGCGTCTGTGCGGATCGTCAGGCACCAACCCGTTTGCAGCCATTGCGGCCGGCGTGGCCTGCCTTTGGGGCCCGGCTCACGGCGGCGCCAACGAAGCGGCACTGAACATGCTGACCGACATTCAAAATAATGGCGGTGTTGAAAACATCGGTGAGTTCATCAAACAGGTCAAAGACAAAAACTCCACCGTCAAACTGATGGGTTTTGGTCACCGCGTTTACAAGAACTACGACCCACGCGCCAAGCTGATGCAGGAAACCTGCAAAGAAGTGCTGCAAGAGATGGGTCTCGAAAACGACCCACTGTTCAAGTTGGCCATGACACTCGAAAAGATTGCCCTCGAAGACGACTACTTCGTCTCCCGCAAGCTCTACCCGAACGTCGACTTTTACTCGGGTATCGTCCAGCGCGCCATCGGTATCCCCGTGCCGCTGTTCACCGCCGTCTTCGCTTTGGCGCGCACGGTCGGCTGGATCGCTCAGCTGAACGAAATGATCGGCGACCCTGAGTACAAAATAGGCCGTCCGCGCCAACTGTTCTCCGGATCAACACCGCGCGACGTCAAGCCTATCGGCCAACGCTGATAAGCTGACGGCTTCTCACGAAGCTGGTTCTAAAAAGCCTGCCTGCCTCGTGTCGGCGGGCTTTTTACATTTTTGCATCTAGGTGCCTGCATCTTCAACGCCCAAAAAAATCCGATTGCCCACCTCATCGTGAAACACATCGCCAACGCTGCCGCACTGCGATTGGCATTGACCGGCGCCGCCGCGCCGCAGGCTTGCCGCTGCGCGCTCGGCGCCTGCACCGCTTGGGAAAGCCTGGCTGAATACCGCTGGGAAGCGGCGCAAATGTCAGCGGTCGGCAGCCTGCGCGACCCTACCGTTGAAGAGCCGACCCTTGAAGAATGCCACCCGCAGGGCACGCGCTACGACTCACCGAACGCACCCATCGCCCCCGGCTTTTTTCCGTACAACCAGTGCGAGGTCTGGCACTGCACGCGCTGTGAACGGCACTTGCTGCGTTACACAGAATTTGGCGGCTACAACGTCGACCCGCGTGTGCGGGTACTTGACGCCGACAAGATCATCGACTGAAGACGCGCATGACAACCGCCCCCGCCGTCAACGCAACCAAGCCCTCATTCAGTGTGGCGGCTGTGCTGCTGGCAGCCGGTGCAGGAACGCGCATGGGCTACAAGCCCAAGTCATTGCTGGAGCTCGACGGTGTGCCCCTAATACGTCGACAGATCATGGCCTTACAGGGCGCTGGCGTGACTGAGCTGGTGATCGTGTTGGGCCATCATGCGAGCGAGATAGCGCTGCTGCTGCAAGACTTTGCTATCAAGCTGGTCACCAACCCCAACCCGGAAGCCAGCCCAATCTCGTCGCAGCGGCTGGGTTTGCAAAGCCTGAGTGGCCAGACAGATGCCGTGCTGATGGCACTGGCCGACCAGCCCTTGATCGATGCCCCAGATGTGCAGCAATTGATAGCCGCATTCCAACAACGGCCAACGGCCACGTCCCTGCTATTCCCGCACGTGCAAGGTCAACCGGGCAACCCGGTGATCTTCACTTCAGCTGTTCGCAACGCCATGCTGGCCTGCCCGCCAGAGATCGGTTGCAAACAATGGCGGCAGCAACACACACCGCAAGTTCACGCCTTCGACTGCGACAACCTGCACTTTGTGCAGGACCTTGACACACCCGAAGACATCGACAAATTACGCTTGAGCAGCGGTCGTCAATTACGATGGCCGACGCCAACGCTTCCATAGCGTCCTGCATAGCTTTAAAATAAAAAAATCTGAAGGAAACAAATGCGCACCCTCTACGACAAGATCTGGGACGAACACGTCGTCCACACCGAAGACGACGGCACCGCCATCATCTACATCGACCGCCACCTGGTCCATGAAGTCACCAGCCCGCAAGCCTTCGAAGGCCTGCGCGAAGCCGGCCGCAAGGTCTGGCGCATTTCTTCCATCGTCGCCACCGCCGACCACAACACGCC
>JABMMH010000251.1 GCA_013205645.1 Polaromonas sp.
GATGAGCGGAGCATCAAACAAAGCAGGCGGTGTCGCCATGATGACATTGTGCAAATCGGTGGTGAACAGCTTGCCTTGGCAGCGTTCGGCTTGTAGTGCAGCCAGACCCCGTGGCAACAGATTCGGCGTGATGGTCAACAAAGCCAGGTGCTGGCTTTCAAAAAGCGTGCTGAAACGGTCGACCAAATTGGACAACTCACGCACATTGCCTGGCCATTGGTAGTCCTGTAATGCTTGCATGAAGTCTTCGGCAAAAGTCACAGCCGCACGGCCAGGCATGGCAAAACGGGTTGCGAAATAACGCAACAGTTCCGGCACGTCTTCCGCGCGGTCACGCAGCGGTGAGGTGTGCAGTGGCAGCACATTCAAGCGGTAGTACAAATCTTCCCGGAAGCGTCCAGCCTGCATTTCGGCTTCCAAGTCACGGTGGGTTGCGGCCACGACCCGAACGTTGATTTGAACCGGACGCAAGCCGCCAACCGGGTCAATCGTTCGTTCTTGCAGCACGCGCAGCAACTTGACTTGCATGTCGAGCGAGAGATCGCCAATTTCATCGAGGAAGATGGTGCCGCCGTGGGCCAGCTCAAATCGACCAATGCGATCGGCAACAGCACCGGTGAAAGCGCCTTTGCGGTGGCCGAACAGCTCGCTTTCCAGCAAGTCTTTGGGAATGGCCGCGCAATTGATGGGAACGAAGTTGCCACTGCTGCGAATGGATTCGTCATGCAAGGCGCGTGCTACCAGCTCCTTGCCAGTGCCGCTTTCGCCGGTGATGAGCACGGTGGCACTCGAATTGGCCACACGTGACACCAGATCACGAACAGCTCTGGCTGCTTCGCTTTGCCCGATATACGACGGTGAATGTTTGGTGTTGGCCAAGTTGATGCGAAAAGTGGGAAAAGCTGATCATTGCGACATTGGGATGGATCTTACACAATGTCTATTGATTGTTACGCGAAAGTGTCTGCTGTTACCTAATTTAGCACTTATTCCAACACTTGAAGTGTAACGGTCGAGTTGGTTTTTTGCCCCTCAGGTGCCATGCGCTCCCCTCAAGCTTTGCGCGCTGCTGTCGAAACAAGGAATGAAGCTTCTCGCCACCGTTTTTTGACAAGGATTTAGACCATGAACCGCTTGTGCTTTACCTCACCCCGCCTGTCGCTCATGCTGATCGTGCTTGTGATGGGCCTGTCTGGTTGTCAGTTGGCCAAGCAAGCGCCACCCGAGCCTGTGGCCAAAGCGACGCAGCCGAAACTTCTGGAATCAGCGGGCATGATTGCCGCTATGGTTGAAAAACGAGAAACACTGACGGCCACTGGTTATGCGGTTATCAGCGTGCAAAACCACCGTAATCCAGCGCAACAGCGTTTATTGGCCATTCGTGCGTCTAAATTAGATGCTTACCGCTCATTGACTGAGCAGGTTTACGGTCAGCAATTAGACGCCACCACCACCATTGCTGAAATGACGGTGCAAAACGACACTTTTCGCACCCGTGTTGAGGGTGTGATTTACGGGGCAGTACTGGTCAGCATCACGCCCGCTGGCGATGACACTTATGAAACCACGCTGTCGTTGGACAAAGCCGTGGTGCGTGACTTGCGCACGCTGTATCTCGGTCAAATGGTCGCCAAAAACCACTGATCCTGTCCACGGTCAATAGACACCCATTTACCCACGGAGCCTGTGTTGAGTTCAAGCCACGCCGCAAACGATTCCAGCGCCTCATCGCGTTGGTCCGCCTGTGCGCGTTTCAAGCGTTCATTCAGTTTGGCCGTGCTGAACACGCTGATTGTCACCGCGTCATGGGCCCAATCAAGCGGTGTAGGTTTTTCGGCTGAAGAACGTCTGGAAGCTATTCGTCAAGGGCTTGTCCAGGCCGCTTTACAAGGCGCAACCCGCGTCGAAAGCCTGGCCTGGCTAGACGGGCAGGGCGTATTGCGTGAAGGCAGCAGTTTTCGGTCTGGCATGGAGGTTCGCGGCGTACAGGTGCTGAGTTACCTGCGTGACAGCGCCGGACAGCCACAAGCTCAGCTGCAACTTCCTTCATCGTCCTCTCCTGTTGTCAATGGTTTGCCGGTCAGAAGAGACCTCGTCAGCCAGCCGTCCGCATCAGCCGGCAGCTGTCAGAAGCCCTCTACCTTGCGGCACTTGATAGGCCTGCGGATGACGGTCGAAGGCGGCTGGTCGGTGGATGAAGCACCCTTGGCGCAGGCGCTCGGGCAACTCACCGCGAATTTGTTACAGCAGTCAGGTGGCGTTGCTGCCGGTTGGGGCATGCTGCCAAGGTCTGCACCAGCGCAATCTGGCTACGAGCGAGTTTTACTGGGAACCAGCGCGGATCAATTGCCGTGGCAGGCTTCCCTCGTCGTCAAGCCAGCGCCTCCTTTGCCGGCGACGGGCGCGGCCAGTTATTTGTCGGTGCTGCCGATCTGGGCTGACCGGCCGGTGATGGCTAGTCTCAACTTCTCATTGGTGGCTCGGGGTCAGAGTCGGCCAGCGTTTGAGAGCAGCGTGCAACTTGAGCTCCCAAGGCTTGCACAGGCCTGGGGTAGGCCGCAGTTGGAGGCCTCAGTTCGTGCGCAAGCGAGCCACTTGATTCAGCCGTGGGCTCAGGCGCTGTCTGAGCAATTTGCATGTGAATTGTTGCGTCCCGACGTGATCGCGGTGCGCGGTGTTGAGCTGAGTATCAATGCTGGTACTTTGGCCGGTGTGCGCACGGGTGATGAGTGGCTGTTGGCTGATCCGCAGCGTTTTCCTCAGCAAATTTTGGCCTCGGGCGTAGCGTCTACAGCGGTGTTGGCACGTGTTGGACAGGTGTTCCCGCACCACGCGCAACTGCAGATCGTGGCGGGCCCGACTGATTTGGTCCGTACAGACTGGCGAGCTTGGCGTGCAGATTCGCCGATCCTGCCGACCGTCATTCAGCGTTAAATTAGCGACATCGCCCACGCGACAAGGAAAGAAAAATGACACACCGCTTTTTTGCATGCGCTGCCATTCGAGCTGGCGCGGCTTGGCGCATCACTTGCCTCATGGCGATGGTTCTGAGTGTCGGCATCTCCCGCGCAGCAGAACCGACACCGGCTGCTGCGCTGTCTGCAAGCGGGCAGCAAGCCGTGGCCGGCCAAACTTACAACGTGGTCCGGGGTGACACCCTGGACCGCATCATTCAAACAACCCTGCGCAACAGCCCACTCAAGATTGAGTTGTTGCGCAAGGCATTTATTGATCTCAATCCGCAGGCTTTTGTCTCTGGCAATGTGTCGCGTTTGCGCGCGGGTGTGGTGCTGCAGGTGCCCGACCATGTGCAGCTGTTGCGATCGACGGTCTTGCCCTTGCTCGCCGATACGGATGCGGCTTTGGTGACTGGCGAAGCTCGATCCTCTAA
>JABMMH010000252.1 GCA_013205645.1 Polaromonas sp.
GCAGACATCGTGCAGGCGGGCAACTTTGGGCCAATTCGCACCTTTGTGGAGTACGCCAGCCCAGCGCAAAAAGCGCGCTGGCTGCCAGGCCTCTTGAGCGGTGAGCAGCTCATCTCGCTGGGCATGAGTGAGCCTGATGCGGGTTCTGCCGTGACCGAATTGCAAACCAGCGCCCGCCGCGATGGTGATGATTACGTCATCAACGGCAGCAAGGTGTTTTCAACACACAGCCCAGACGCTTCCTTGTTTTTGATTTACGTGCGCTTTGGCCCCGGCACCGAGGGCATTGGCTCAGTGTTGATCGAGCGCGGCACGCCTGGCTTCAGCATTGGCGAGCCTTCGGCCTTCATGAGTGGCGAGCACTGGTGCCCGCTGTTTTTTGAAGAATGTCGCATTCCAGCTTCGCAGGTTTTACTGGGCGTGGGCGGCTTCAAAAAACAGATCTCGGGCTTCAATGTGGAGCGCTTGGGCAATGCCTCGCGCTCACTGGCACTAGGTCGGCATTGCTTCAACATCGCCCGCGAACACGTGCTGATCCGCAAGCAGTTCAACCGCCCTTTGTGCGAGTTCCAAGGCATTCAGTGGAAGTTTGCCGAGATGACGATGAAGCTGGAGTCAGCGCAGCTCTTGCTGTACAAAGCAGCCATGGAGGGCGAGCATGGCCTGCCAAGCGCGCACAGCACCGCCATGGCCAAGTTGGCCTGCAACCAAGCCGGCTGGGACGTCGCCAACGAAGCCTTGCAGGCGATGGGCGGCACCGGTTACAGCAGTGAGTCCATCGTTGAATATTGCCTCAGGCGTATTCGCGGCTGGATGATTGCGGGCGGTTCCATCGAGATGCTGAAAAACCGGATTGCGGAAGGCGTTTTTGAGCGCAGTTTCTCGCAACGCCCGCAGCGCTAGATTTGAGTTGAAAATTTTAAAAACCAAAGGGAGACAAAAATGAAAATGACGAACAAAATTCCAGCCTTGATGGCTTCACTGTGCATCGGTTTTGGCAGCATGACCACGCTGGCGCAAGCCCAAAGCAGTGTCAGCGGCTATCCGTCGGCCCCGATCAAAATCGTCGTGGGCTATTCTGCTGGCGGCCCGACGGACTTGGCTGCACGCTTGATTGCAACTAAATTGCAAGTGGCTTTGGGGCAAAGCGTGCTGGTTGAGAACCGGCCGGGTGCAGGGTCTAATCTGGCCTCTGAAATTGTGGCGCGGGCTGAGCCTGATGGCCTGACCTTGCTGATGGCTGCTGCGCCGCTGGCGGTCAACGGTCACCTGTACAAGAACTTGAAGTTTGATGTCCTGACCAGCTTCGCACCGATCAGCCAGGTGATGGCTGCGCCGAGTGTGCTGGCTGTACCGCCGTCGACACCTGCCAAGACGTTGGCCGAGCTGATCGCCCTGGCCCGCAAAGAGCCTGGAAGGCTGAGTTTTTCTTCATCGGGCGCGGGTGGCACGCAGCATTTGGCGGGCGAGCTCTTTCAACAAAAAGCTGGCATCAAACTCATTCACATTCCCTACAAGGGTTCATCGCCTGCGCTCAACGACCTGCTGGGTGGCCGGGTGTCGATGGGCTTCATGACCTCTTTGGGCTCCATGCCTTATTTCAAGGATGGCCGCTTGCGTCCGCTGGCCGTTGCCTCGGCCACGCGTCTGCCACAGTTGCCCGATGTGCCGACCATGGCTGAAGCTGGTTTTCCGAGTGTCGAAATTGATTCTTGGAGTGGACTGTTGGCGCCCGCTAAAACGCCCGCGGCCATTGTCGAAAAACTGCAACGTGAAGTCGCTAAAGCCTTGGCATCGCCGGATGTCAATGGCCAGCTGGCCTCGCAGGGTGCCGTGGTCGTGGGCAGCACACCGGCAGAGTTTCGTGCCTTCCTGGCCAAGGAGCACAACAACTATGGCGCTTTGATCAGGAGCATCAATCTAGAGTTGAACTGAGTGTCCGGACGGGTCAATCGGCCAGCGGCGGCAGCTTGGCCACGGTGGCCAGCAGCCAGTCTCTGAAAGCGTTGATCTTTGGGCTTTCACGCTGATGCAGCGGGCGCAGCAAATAGTAAGCGCGCTCACTGCGCAGCGGGCCCCAGCGGCTGCCCGCAAAGGGCCGTACCAGCAAGCCACTTTCAAGTTCAGATGTCAGCAGCCGGGGTTGCCCCATGGCGATGCCCAGGCCGTCGACGGCTGCTTGCAAGGTCAGCACCGAGCTGTTGAAGCTCATGCGTGCGCTGTCTGTCGTCATGTCGGTCAGCTCGTTCAGCACCAGCCATTGCGCCCAATCGTTGCGCCGGTAATGGGCTTCCAGCAAGCGTTGACGCAGCAGGGACTCAGGGTGCTGTCGCTCTGGGGCATGCTGCGCTGAGAAGCGCGGCGAGCAGACCGGCTCAATTTGGTCCGAAAAAAGAAAATCGACTTGCGCATTGGGCCAGTGGCCGTCGCCAAACTGAATCGCCAAATCGACCGGGTCGCGGTCGAAATCAACATCTGGCACACCCGTGCTGATGCGCACCTCCACGCCCAGTCCATCGGCCTGAAAGTCGGGCAAGCGCGGGATCAGCCATTTGGCCGCGAAGGTGGTGTACGTGCGCAGCCGTAGGGCGCCTTCGCTGGTGTCTTGGAGCAGTTCTTCGGTGGCGGCCTGAATGGCGGCAAAGGCCGGCATCACTTGCGCGGCATAAGCCCGGCCGACGCGCGTGAGGCTAACGCCATGGCGTTCGCGCCGCAGCAGTTCAACCCCGAGGTAGGCTTCCAGCACGGCAATTTGCCGACTCACGGCCGACTGGGTGACGTGCAGTTCATGCGCGGCGCCGGTCAGGTTTTCGGTCCGGGCCACGGTCTCGAAGACTCGCAGTGGGTTGAGTGGGGGAGTGCGGCGCAAAGCGGAAGGATTGGAGGTTGTCAGCGTGACCAAAACGCAGGGCTGGCGATGCGCCAGCAAGTACTTTTTATTATGCCTGCTAGCTTGATCCGAAGTCCAGTGAATACCCCTCTGCCCTGAGAATCAAGGTCCTTGCAGCACATCAGATCGACACCATGACTTTTTCGGCAACCACCGGCTCGGCGCTCGCGCAAGCTTTGCTCACTCCCCGCAGCATCGCCTTGGTCGGGGCGTCGGATGACACCTCTAAAACCGCTGGCCGGCCTTTGCAGTTCTTGCGTCAGGCTGGTTTTGCCGGCGCCATTTACCCTGTCAACCCGCTCCGTGCGCTCGTCCAGGGCGAAACAGCCTGGGCCGCGCTGGCCGACTTGCCCGAGGTGCCGGAGCATGTGTTTGTCTTGACGGGCACCGACTCGGTGGTTGAGACGGTGGCTGAATGCGGCCGTCTAGGCGTGAAAGTCGTGACGGTGCTGGCCAGCGGATTTTCAGAATCTGGCAGTGCGGGTGCGGCCCGTGAAGACGCCTTGCGGGCCATCGTGCGCGAGACCGGCGTTCGTTTGGTGGGCCCCAGCAGCTTGGGCGTCATCAACCCGCGAGCGCGCATGTTGCTCACTGCCAATGCGGCTTTTGCCGAACCTGATATTCCAGAAGGGCGGGTCTTTGTCGCCTCGCACAGTGGCAGCATGATTGGTGCCTTGGTATCGCGCGGTCGGGCGCGTGGGGTTGGCTTTGCCGGGCTGGTGTCGGTCGGCAATGAAGTCGATTTGAGCATTGGCGAGATTTGCGCGGCGACGCTGGACGACCCGGGCATCGACAGTTACGTGCTGTTTCTTGAAAGCCTGCACCACGGCGCTGCTTTGCGTTCTTTTGCTCGCGAAGCAGCACGGCGCGGCAAACCCGTGATGGCTTACAAATTGGGCCGCTCACCGGCAGCCGCTGAAATGGTCGTGACCCACACGGGCGCACTGGCTGGCGAGGACGATGTGGCCGAGGCTTTTCTGCGTGATTGCGGCATTGCCCGCATCGGCATTCTCGACGCCTTGCTGGAGAGCCGTCCGCTGGCTTTGCGCCTGCCGTTGCGTGCGCCGCAGGCGGCGCGTCCACGGGTCGGGATTGTCACCACCACCGGGGGCGGTGCGGCGATGGTGGTCGACCAACTTGGTATTCGAGGGCTCGACGCCGAGCCAGCCTCAGCCGCGACCTTGGCCAAACTCGCCGCCGTCGGCATTCAAGTGAGCCCCGGCCGAATCGTCGACCTGACCTTGGCGGGCGCGCGTTATGACGTGATGAAGGGCGCGCTGGATATTTTGTTGCAAGCCCCTGAGTTTGATCTGGTCGTGGCCGTGGTCGGCTCATCAGCACGGCTGCAGCCCGAGCTGGCGGTCAAGCCGATCATTGACAGCGCCGGCAGTGCCAAACCGCTGGTCGCGATGCTGGTGCC
>JABMMH010000253.1 GCA_013205645.1 Polaromonas sp.
CTGGTCGGGTTGCCGAAAGTCGCCAAGCCCGAGCCGGCTTTGACCAGCAGCGCATCGGCATGGCCGTGGTAACAGCCTTCGAACTTGATGAACTTGTTGCGGCCGGTGGCGCCGCGCGCCAAGCGCAGCGTGCTCATGGCGGCTTCGGTGCCGGAACTGACCAGGCGGATCATGTCAATCGACGGCACCAGCTTGATGATTTCTTCCGCCAGCTCGACCTCACGCTCGGTCGGTGCGCCAAAAGAAAAACCATCGAGCGCGGCTTTTTGCACGGCTTCGAGCACCGCCGGGTGGCCGTGGCCGAGGATCATCGGGCCCCAAGAGCCGATGTAATCAATGTAGCGTTGGCCGTCGGCATCCCAAAAGTAAGCGCCTTGCGCGCGCTGCACAAAGCGCGGTGTGCCGCCGACGGCTTTGAAGGCCCGCACTGGCGAGTTCACGCCGCCGGGAATAACCGCTTTGGCGCGCTCAAAAAAGGCGTCGTTGCGGGACGGGGTGGGGCTTGCGGAATCAGTGTTTTGTGCCATTCGGGGGGATGTCAAAAGAGGGGGTTGAGATCATGGGATCGGAGGTGCTTGACGCGTCATCTGTGTCATCTGCATCGTCGTCGGTTTGGGCCCAGAACATGCGGTCTGGTACCAAGTGGCCCATGCCGGGTTGGTAGCCTGCGTTCAAGCTGTGGTCGAGGTAGGTCAGGGCTTCGGTGGTGGCGCTTTGCAAGTCGTGGCCGTTGGCCAGCAGCGCCGACAGAGCCGCGCTCAGGGTGTCGCCGGCGCCGGCAAAGATGGCGTCGAAATGCTCGAACTTCTCGCTGTACAAAATACTTTGCGGCGTGGCCAACACGTTCTCAATGAACTGCTCGGCGGCTGGGATGCCGGTGACCAAGGTGTAGGGCACGCCCACTTCACCGGCGGCTTTAGCGATGTCGCGCGCGCTCGGGCTTTTGTCGCCCGACCAGTCGGGTAGCAACCAGCGCCACAGCGTGCTGTGGTTGCCGATGAGCAGGGTGGTTTGCGGCAGCAGGAGTTCGCGAAAGGCGTCGAGGTAGCTGTCGATCTGGTCTTCTTCCCACCACGACAGGTTGGGCATGTAGGCGACCAGCGGCGCATCAGCGTAGTCGGAGGCAATCTCGGCGATGGCGCTGACGTTTTCGGGGCTGCCGACAAAGCCGACCTTGATGGCGCTGACCGGCATGTCTTCCAGCGCGGCTCGGGCTTGCTCGGAGACCGCGTCATCGTCAAAGGCAAAGTGGTCCAAGATTTCGGCGGTGTCACGCGAATAAGCACCGGTGACAACCGCCAGCGGGTGGCCGCCCGCCGAGGCAATCGCCATGATGTCAGCGCTCAAGCCGCCAGCGCCGCTCGGGTCGCTGGCGTTGAAGCTCATGACGCAGGCGGGCGCGCTGTCGACAGTGTCTGGGTCGGGCGTGAGGTCTGCGGGGGGAGTCAGGGCTTGTGGCATGTGCGGTGTTTTTTGGCTGAGGATTTCGCCGGTATGGCAAAAGGCACCGCCTCGCCGATACAATTCTTCGATTGATTCTATTCGCGAAAGCAAAGATAAGCCTGTGACTACAACTGCAAACAAGACCTGGATGTGCCTAATCTGTGGCTGGCTCTACGACGAGGCTGCAGGCGCGCCTGAGCACGGCATTGCCCCGGGCACCCTGTGGGCCGATGTGCCCATGAACTGGACTTGCCCCGAGTGTGGCGCCCGCAAAGAAGACTTTGAGATGGTCGAGCTCTGAAGCTCAGGCTAATGTCTTCTTGACCACCGCATAGCGCTGCAGCGTGCGGCTCCTGGCCTCTGCGTGCTGTACCAGTGGCAACGGGTAATTTTTCCCTAATTCAACGCCCGCTGCGGCTAATTCCAGTGGTGCGGCTTCCCACGGGCTGTGCAAGGCCTTGCCTTGCAAGCCCGCCAGCACCGGCAGGTACTTGCGGATGAACTTGCCATCGGGGTCGAACTTCAAGCTCTGGCTGACCGGGTTGAAAATACGAAAGTAAGGCTGTGCGTCGCAGCCACTGCTCGACGCCCATTGCCAGCCGCCATTGTTGGCCGATTGGTCAAAGTCATTTAATTTGTCGGCAAAGTAGCGCTCACCGCGGCGCCAGTCAATGCCCAAATCTTTGATCAAAAAGCAGGCCGCGACCATGCGCAGGCGGTTGTGCATGTAGCCGGTCTGGTTGATCTGCGCCATGGCGGCATCGACCAACGGATAACCGGTTCGGCCTTCGCACCAAGCGGCAAACAGGGCGTCGGCTTCAACGCCGGTTTCCCATTGAATGGCGTCGTAGTCGGGCTTGAAAGAGGCTTCGGCCACGTGCGGGTAATTGCTCAAAATTTGTGCATAAAAATCACGCCAGATCAGCTCGCTCAACCAGACGGTGGCACCGGCGCTGCCTGCCAGTTGGCGTTGCAGCGCTTCGGCGGCCAACTGGCGAATCGACACCGTGCCAAAGCGCAGGTGCACACCCAGATAGCTTGGCCCCTTGACGGCTGGAAAGTTGCGGCTGTCTTCGTAGTCGTCAATGCGCTGCAAAAATTCTTCAAACAACAGGGCCCCGCCCGAGATGCCGGTGGGCAGTTTCAGCGCCTGCAAGTTGCTGGCTTCAAAACCGATCTGGCTCAGCGTCGGTACCGGCTTGGCGTCAAGCGGCTTGTTCGCCAGCGCTTCGGCATGGGCTTGGATGGCGTAAGACTGCAGGTAGTAGCTGTCGACTTTTTTCAGCCAGGCGTTCTTGTAGGGCGTGAAGACGC
>JABMMH010000254.1 GCA_013205645.1 Polaromonas sp.
GCAGTTTTGAGCCTTTGCTGATGACTGCGATTGGTTTGGTGGTGCGTTTGATTGTGGTCTTGCTATACCTGCCGATAATTGACTTGGCCGGGAGCTTTTGATGGATGAAGTGCTTGCGCCGCGGCGGCCGGAGCCCCGGCAGGCTTTGTCTTGCTTGGCCGACTCTTACCGCTATCCGGTGATGGAAACAGCCCGGATGCTGGCTTTGGCGGATGCGTTTGATGTCCTGCCCTTGGCCAAGGCCATGAAGCGCAAGGCGGTGCTGCTGCGCGATGGTGAGCAACTGTGGGCGGTCATCAGTGACCCCTTGGATGTGGCCTTGCAAAGTTGGATCGAGCGCTGTGCATCGGCGCCGGTGAAATACGCCCTGGCCTTGCCCGAAGATATTCTGGCTTATCTGTCGCGCAAAGAGGAGGGCGCTCGCGCGACTGATGGGCTGGGCTCCGAGACCGGCAGTTATGCCCGCGAGAGGAAACCTGCCGCAGTGTTGTCCTTGGCGGGCTTGAGTGAGTCGGCCAGTCCGGCGGTGAAGTTGGTCAATTCGGTCTTGTACGACGCCCTAAAAGTGACGGCTTCGGACATTCACATTGAGTCAACACCCGGCGGCATGGAAGTGAAATTCCGCATCGATGGCGTGTTGGACCATGCCTTGAGTGTGGCGGGCGTGGAAACCGCAGAGCACGTGATTTCGCGTTTGAAGGTGTTGGCTGAGTTGGACATTGCGGAGCGCCGCATTCCGCAAGACGGCAGTTTCACCGTGGACTCGGTCGGCCGGGACATTGACATGCGCTTGTCGGTGATGCCCAGTATCCACGGCGAAGATGCGGTGATCCGTGTGCTGGACAAGCGCGCCATGATTGAGTCTTATGGCGCGTTGACCCTGGAGGCCCTGGGCTTTGACGAAGCTGCACTGGTGACCTTGCGGCGCTTGGCGTCCGAGCCTTACGGCATGTTGCTGGTGACTGGCCCGACAGGTTCCGGCAAGACCACCACCTTATATGGCGCGCTGACAGAAATCCACGATGGCAAAAGCAAGATCATCACCATCGAGGACCCGGTGGAGTATCAGTTGCCGGGGATCTTGCAAATTCCGGTGAATGAAAAAAAGGGTCTGACTTTTGCCAAAGGTTTGCGTTCAATCTTGCGGCATGACCCCGACAAGATCATGGTCGGTGAAATCCGTGACAACGAGACGGCGGAGATTGCCGTTCAGTCGGCGCTGACGGGCCACCTGGTGTTGACCACCGTGCATGCGAACAATGTGTTTGATGTGTTGGGCCGTTTCACGCACATGGGCATTGATCCGTATTCGTTTGTGTCGGCCCTCAATGGCATTTGGGCGCAGCGTTTGTTGCGCGTGAACTGTCCCCATTGTTCTGCGCCTTACACGCCGCCTGCTCAGGAGTTGGCCTTGTTGCGGATAGCGGCAGAAGATCTTGCGCAGTGGAATTTCAGGGCGGGCGCCGGCTGTGGTGATTGCCGCGGTACGGGCTACAAAGGGCGTCGTGCGATTGCTGAAGTGCTGTTGCTGTCGGACGAAATTCGTGAACTCATCATTGACCGTGCGCCGATACGCGCCATCAAAGAGCATGCCCGCAAAGCCGGTACGCGCACTTTGCGTGAGGCGGCGATGGCCATGGCGCAGCGTGGTGAGACCACCCTGGCCGAAGTGAGCCGGGTGACCCTGAATGCTTGATGTGTTCACAAGGCGGTGGGAACTGGTGCTGTCTGCGCGGTCGTTTCGCTGGGTGCGCCGTTCTGTGTGGGGACGCGGGCCGGCCCAGTGTGTCTCTGAGCAGCATTTTGACCAGCCGCTCAAAGAGGCTGACCGCATGCCGGCGCTGGCCAGGTTTTTGCAAAGCTCGCCCGTTAAATACCAGCCGGTTCGCATCAGTGTGGATGATTCCTGGGTCTATGCGGCGCAGGTGACGCCCTTGGTCAATGCCGAGCGCTGGCAGGATATTCAAGCCTACACGGCGATGCGTATGCAAGAAATTTTTGAGTTGTCGCAGCCGCTTCGGGTGGTCTGCGAACCTCGCCGGGAGGGACCGTATTGGGTCAGTGCCCTGTGGCAGTCGAACGTGGACGACATGCGTCGGTTGCTGGCGGTGCACCATCTTGGGATGGTGGCTTGCGTGCCGCAATGGACGGTGGTCTGGAATCACTTGGCACAGCTTTCGCATCTGTCCCATGTGGCGCAAGACGATGCCGTGCTGTTGATGCATCACACGAGCACCCATTTGGTGTTGATGCAGCAAGGGCAGGTGGTGGGTGTCAAGCATTGGCCTTTCGCGCTCAACAAGTTGCCTGGCGCCGAACTGCGTGACCTTTTGTTCCAGGAAATAAGTCGTCATTCGATGCCTGAACCGGCTCGTTTTGGCGTTGTTGGAGCCTGCGCGTTGCCCAC
>JABMMH010000255.1 GCA_013205645.1 Polaromonas sp.
AAAGTCGCCGTGCTCATGGGCGGCCACTCGGCTGAGCGTGAGATTTCGCTGATGTCGGGTCGCGGTGTGCTGACCGCTTTGCTGTCGCAAGGTGTGGATGCACACGCATTCGACCCGGCTGAGCGCGATTTGACTGAGCTCAAGACAGACGGCTTCACCCGCTGCTTCATTGCCTTGCACGGCCGCTTCGGCGAAGACGGCACGGTGCAGGGCGCACTTGAATTGTTGGGCATTCCGTACACCGGCTCCGGCGTGATGGCGTCTAGCGTCTGCATCGACAAGGTCATGACCAAGCGGATTTGGTTGGCCGATGGCTTGAGCACGCCGCGCTACGTTTTATTGCGCCGGGGTGTTTACACCGCTGCTGATGTGATGGCCGTGCCCGAAGCCTTGGGTTTGCCGCTGATTGTGAAGCCGGCGCGTGAGGGCTCGTCCATCGGCTTGACCAAAGTCACCCGCGCGGATCAGATGGATGAGGCCGTGGCCTTGGCCGCGCAGCTTGACGCTGACGTACTGTGCGAGCAGTTCATCAGCGGCGACGAAGTCACTTGCCCGGTGCTGGGAACGGGCGCTGATGCGCGGGCGCTGCCGGTCATCCGCATCGTTGCCCCTGAAGGCAACTACGACTACCAAAACAAATACTTCACCGACACCACGCAGTACATCGTCCCCTGCGGATTGCCGGCGGGAGAAGAAGCCGCTATTGCGCAGTTGGTGCTGGCGTCGTATCAGACTTTGAATTGCCGTGGCTGGGCGCGCGCAGACGTGATGATTGACGCCGTCACACGACAGCCTTATTTGTTGGAACTGAACACCTCGCCCGGCATGACCAGCCATTCTCTGGTGCCGATGTCGGCCCGGGCGACCGGTATGTCTTACGAAGCGCTGTGTCTGGCCGTGCTGCAAAGTGCCGCACTGGATTACCAACCGCTCGCTTTGAACGATGGAGTGAGTGCATGAGACGCGCAGCACCCGCACTTGTCATGAAAGCCTTGCCGCTAGACGTCAGGTTGATGAACCATGTCGCCGTCGCATTTGTGCTGGTGTTTGCCGCGATGTCCTTGAGCACTGGGCTGGGCTGGCTGGCCAAGCAGCCCGTTTTCAGCCTGAAGACCATTCAGGTCGACAACGAAATGGCGCACAGCAACGCAGCCACCTTGCGAGCCAATGTGGCACCGAAGCTGACGGGTAATTTTTTCACGCTGGATCTGGTGAGTACCCGCAGTGCCTTCGAGGCCGTGCCGTGGGTCCGTCATGCAGTTGTTCGGCGCGAGTTTCCTGACCGCCTGCGTGTGGCCTTGCAAGAGCACCAGGCCGTGGCGTTTTGGGGCGCTGATACAGACGCCCGATTGGTCAACAGTTTTGGCGAAGTGTTCGAAGTCAATCCAGGCGACGTCGAAGCTGAAGACCTGCCTTTGTTGAAAGGCCCTAAAGGCCAGGCGGCACTGGTTTTGCAGGGTTTCAAGGCCGTGGCGCCCCTGTTTGAAAAGCTCGACACCTCACTGCGAGAGTTGGAGTTGACCAACCGCGGCAGCTGGCGTGCTGTGCTGGAGAGCGGTGCGGTGATTGAAATGGGGCTTGGGAGTCCAGCGGATATTCAGGCCCGGGTACAGCGTTTTGTGGCCACCGTGGCGCAAACCTCATCCAAATTTGACCGGAATCTGGAGTCAGCCGATTTGCGGTATCCCAACGGTTATGCGATCAAGTTGCGCGGCGTCACCACAGTGGTTGTCGGCAGCAAACAGAACAAGAAATAAGGTTGAAGGACTATGGCCAAAGAATACAAAGATCTGGTTGTCGGGCTCGACATCGGCACCAGCAAAGTGATGGTGGTGGTCGCTGAAATACTGCTCAACGGCCAGCTCAAGCTGGCGGGCTTGGGCATCGCCGCCAGCAACGGACTCAAGCGCGGCGTGGTGGTGAATATCGACGCCACTGTGCAGAGCATTCAGCAAGCGCTGAAAGAAGCCGAACTGATGGCCGATTGCAAGATTGGCCGCGTCTACACCGGCATCACCGGCAGCCATATCCGCGGCATCAATTCCAGCGGCATGGTCGCGGTCAAAGACAAAGAAGTCAGCCAAGCCGACGTCGCCCGCGTCATTGAAACCGCCAAGGCCATCAACATCTCGACCGACCAGCGCCTGCTGTTGGTTGAGCCGCAAGAGTTTGTGATTGACGGGCAAGATGTGCGCGAACCGATCGGCATGAGCGGCATCCGTCTGGAGGCCAAAATTCACATCGTCACCGGCGCGCAAAGCGCCGCTGAAAACATCATCAAGTGCGTGCGCCGCTGTGGTTTGGAAGTCGATCAACTGATGCTGAATCCGCTGGCCTCCAGCCTCGCCGTGTTGACGCAAGACGAACGCGAGCTGGGCGTGGCGATGGTCGACATCGGTGCCGGTACGACGGACGTGGCGATCTTCACCGGCGGCGCGATTCGGCACACCGCGGTGATCCCGATCGCCGGCGACTTGATCACCAGCGACATCGCTATGGCCTTGCGCACCCCGACCAAAGACGCCGAAGACATCAAGGTTGAAAACGGCTGCGCCAAGCAGCTGCTGGCCGACCCCGAGCGCCAAGTCGAAGTGCCAGGTTTGGGCGACCGTGGGCCGCGCATGCTCAGCCGTCAGGCGCTGGCCGGCGTGATCGAGCCGCGCATCGAAGAAATTTACTCCTTGGTGCAGCAAGTCATCCGCGAATCAGGCTTTGAGGAAGTGCTGTCCTCAGGCATCGTCATCACCGGTGGCAGCGCCGTCATGCCGGGCATGGTCGAACTCGGTGAAGACATCTTTTTGAAGCCGGTCAGGCGCGGCATGCCGCGCTACTCCAGCGCGCTGTCCGACATGGTTGCGCAGGCCCGCGCCGCCACCGTGATGGGTCTGCTAGAAGAAGCCCGGCTGGCACGCATGCGCGGCTACAAGGTCTCGCAAAAAGCAGGCAGCGTGCACAACGCTTTCGGCAAGGTCAAAGACTGGCTAGTGGGGAACTTCTGATGATCCATTTTTCAATGCAACGCCGTGCCTCAACGTGTCCAACTCATTCAGGAGGGGCTGACCCGCCGTCATAAAAAACACCATGTCAGAACTTCAAAATTTTCCATATTCACATAATTGCATTACAAAACAGGAGGCTCCCATGAGCATCGAAATGATCGAGATTGAAGAGTTCAACCAAGGCACCATGATCAAGGTGATCGGCGTTGGCGGCGGCGGCGGCAACGCCGTTGAACACATGATTGAAAGCGGCGTGCAAGGCGTCGAATTCATCTGCGCCAACACCGACGCGCAAGCGCTAGGCCGTGGCACTGCACACAAGACCATTCAGCTCGGCGGCAGTGGTCTGGGTGCTGGCAGCAAACCCGAAAAAGGCCGCGACGCGGCTGAACTCGCGGTGGACGACATCCGTGAAGCCATCGCTGGCGCGCACATGTTGTTCATCACCGCCGGCATGGGCGGCGGTACAGGCACCGGCGCTGCGCCAGTGATCGCTCGCATTGCCAAAGAAATGGGCATTCTCACCGTCGGCGTGGTCACCAAGCCGTTCGACTGGGAAGGCGGGCGTCGCATGACGAACGCCGACAGCGGCCTGACAGAACTCGAAGCCAATGTGGACTCGCTGATCGTCGTGCTGAACGAAAAGCTGCTCGACGTGCTGGGCGACGACATCACCCAAGACGAAGCTTTTGCACATGCCAACGACGTGCTGAAAAATGCAGTCGGCGGTATTGCTGAAATCATCAATGTGCCAGGCCACGTCAACGTCGACTTTGAAGACGTCCGCACCGTCATGGGCGAACCCGGCAAAGCCATGATGGGCACGGCAGTGGCCAGTGGCCCAGACCGCGCGCGCATCGCCGCTGAGCAGGCGGTTGCTTGCCCGCTGCTGGAAGGTATCGACTTGTCTGGCGCCAAAGGTGTGTTGGTGTTGATCACGGCCGCCAAGGGCTCGCTCAAATTGAGCGAATCCAAGCTGGCCATGAACACCATCCGCGCCTACGCCTCACCTGACGCACACGTGATTTACGGCACCGCCTATGACGTCGCCTTGGGCGACGAAATCCGTGTGACGGTGGTTGCTACCGGCCTGAGCCGCCAAGCTGTGCGCCGTACCGCGCCACCGCTGCAAGTGCTGCGCACCGGTACCGACAACTTGCCCGTGCTGAATGTGGCGGTTGGCAATGCGGGTCAACCGTACAACACCAATGTTCAATCTGTCAGCCCGACACAGCATGACTACGGCAACATGGCCGTGCCTAGCGTCTGGCGCACCAACCGCACTCAAGCTGCGGCGAAGGTTGACGCCTTGGCGTCGGGCGGCATGGATGACTTCGAAATCCCGGCTTTCTTGCGCAAGCAAGCCGATTGAGACGGCCACTTCTTGCGGCCCCTTGCGCTCACGCTATTTAAGCGTTGGCGCGGGGCAGCGGAGCGGCATAGTCCCTATTCACGCGCAGATCGCTTGTGCTTATTAAAATAAGTCCATGCTTGCTCAAAGAACTCTCAAAACCCTGACCAAAGCGGTGGGTGTTGGCCTGCACAGCGGTCAGCGTGTTGAGTTAACGCTCAGACCTGCACCCCCCGACACAGGCATCGTTTTTCGGCGGGTTGATTTGCCGCAGCCGGTGGACATCGTGGTGTCCGCCGTGGCAGTGACCGACACCCGCATGGCGTCGACCATTTCCAGCGGCAACGCCAAAGTGTTCACGGTGGAGCACCTGATGTCGGCTTGCGCCGGCCTCGGCATTGACAACCTGTACATCGACATCACCGCCGAAGAAGTGCCTATTTTGGACGGCTCGGCGGCTTCGTTTGTGTTCTTGTTGCAGTCGGCCGGCATCGCCTTGCAGCAGACGCCTAAAAAGTTCGTGCGCGTGATCAAACCGGTTGAAGTCCGTGAAGGCGAGGGTGACAAACTCAAGTGGGCACGTCTGAGCCCTTACGAGGGCTACAAACTCAGTTTTGAGATTGATTTCGACCACCCGGCGGTGGACTCCACCGGTCAACGCGTCGAGTTCGACATGGGCGCGGGTTCCTACACCCGCGACATCGCGCGGGCCCGCACCTTTGGCTTCACCAAAGACGTCGAGATGATGCGTGCCAACGGCTTGGCGATGGGCGGCGGTCTTGACAACGCCATCGTCATGGACGACTACAAGGTGCTCAACACCGAAGGCCTGCGCTACAACGACGAATTCGTCAAACACAAG
>JABMMH010000256.1 GCA_013205645.1 Polaromonas sp.
ATCAGCAACCCGGATGAAGAGATCCGCCTGCGCAACCCAGCGTACCAAGCGCAATTGTCAGACGCCCTCATGCGCGGCATCTTGACTTACTTCGCTAAAAACCCTCCGCTGGCGCGCAATCGGGCGCTGTAGAGACGCGCTCTGGCTCGACGACGGGCCAACAATCGGCACTACGCCCGCATTGAATCCCGACTATTTAGGTACCTTAATTTTATAAATCATAAAAATACGGGAAATAATTTACACTTCTTAACCAATTAATACTGACCACTGCAGTCACATTTGCCTATAGCCATGTCCCCAGACCAGCACAGCGCCTCCTCTGCCGACAATCGCCTCTTGCGGGTGATACAAGCGTGGCATCGCCTGCCGCTGTCGTTGGCCACTTTGGCGTTGGCGTCTCCTTTCCTTGTGCTGCTGTGGGTCTTGGTGTGGTCTGAACTACAGCTCCAGACACAGACGCTGCAACAAAAAGAAGAAAGCCGCATCACCCGCACAAGCGAGCTGAGTGCTCAGTCAATCAAGTCGCTGTTCGTCAGCGCTGATCAGGTTTTACTCGAAATGCGCGGCTACTGGCAAAACCATCCAACCGAATTTGATCAAGTGCTCCGAGACCGCCGCTCTAAGCTTGAGCTCGGCGACGTTTTTGATGTATCCGTCATTGACGCACGTGGCCATGTGGTGAAACACCGCACGCAACAACGTGCACACCAAAACCCCCTGTACGACAGCACCCTCTGGTCTAGGCACCGTGAGGACCCTAGAGACCGACTGCTCATGGGGCCGGCCTTTTTTGACCGCATCACAGATCGCTGGCTGCTGCCATTCACCCGGCCGTTGTTGTCGCCCTCAGGACAGTTTGAAGGTGTTATCACCCTTGTGGTGCCGACCGACTATTTCAGCCGCGTGCTGCAGCACACCACCCTGCGCAACGACAGCGTGTTCAGCCTGATTGATTTGGAGACTGGCAACTTGATTCTGCGCGCCATCAAAATCCGCGACACGCCAGCGACCCATTCGAACGCCCTGTCATCCACAGGCTTCTGGTCCATGATGAATGCAGGCATCCCCGTTTCGAGTTCAGGCGAGATGGTCAGTCAGTTGCCGCATCCCCTCAACAGGCTACCAAACGACGCGCTAGCCATGGTCAATGCATGGCCGCTCAGTGGCATGAGCCGCACGACGTCTGCGTTTGACCCCATCGAGCGCCTGTATGGCTGGGAAAAGCTCCAACGCATCCCACTGCTTTTGAGCGTTGGCTCACCCACCAGCGACTTTGACAACTTACTCGCCACCCACCAACTGCGCCACGCTATCGCGGGCTTGGCCTTCAGCCTGCTGGCACTGGGCATGGCCGCTGGCTTCAAGGCCTATGACCGCTCACGCAGGCGCAATCGGCAGGCCCTGCGCGAATTAGCCGCCCATCAAATTGACTTGATTGAAGACGAACGCAGATTTCTGGCACGAGAAATTCATGACGACCTCGGTCAGCGCCTCTCGGCGTTGCGGCTTGACCTCGCCATGGCCATCAACGCCATGCGCAGCACTTGCTCGGCCAGCCTGCTGGCCCAAGTAGAGCAACTCAAGAGCGCCATAGACGACATCTTACGCATCACCCGAGACCTGTCAAAAAAAGTCCGTCCGCCCTCGCTGAACATCGGCTTTTTGCCCGCAGTCGAAGCGCTGTGCGATGAATTCAATGAACGACTGCCAGCCACGGTGCGGCTAGTCAACCACACCCGTACCGGGATCGTCCCCAGCGAAGCCTGTGCCATCGCCGCCTACCGCCTTCTGCAGGAGTCACTCAACAACGCTGCACGCCACGCCCACTGCCAACACATCGACATCAGCCTAGACGTGGTCGATGACTGGCTGCATCTGTGGGTGATTGACGACGGTGTCGGCTTTGACCCGCAAACCAAGACCAGCAGCCGCACTTACGGCCTGCTCGGCATGCGCGAACGCGTTGCCGCGCTAGGCGGGGAGCTCCGCGTGAAAAGCCAAGCAGGCCAAGGCTGCAAGCTGCTGGCACTTCTGCCCCTGGGCGGTATGGCCATCGACATCACTCCACAGGACCGCAAACTATGAACGGTCACACCTTGGCTGGGGTCAGCATCAAAGTGCTCATTGCAGACGACCATGCGATGTTTCGCGGCGCCCTTGGCCGCCTCATCGACAGCGAACCCGACCTGCAGGTGGTGGCGCTGGCCCACGACGGCGCAAGCACCTTGCAGCAACTGGCAGACAACCCTTGCGACGTGCTGCTGCTAGACCTGACCATGCCCGAACCCAGCGGCTCCCAACTCATCTCCCTCATTCGTGAAAAATGGCCACAGCAACGCCTGTTGGTGGTCAGCATGCTCGACACGCCGCGCATCGTGCGCACTGCGCTAGATGCCGGGGCCAACGGCTACATCACCAAAGACAGCGAACCCGCAACCCTGCTGCAAGCACTGCGGGTGGTCGCAGCGGGTGGGCGCCATGTCGAACCAAGCCTCATGGAGGCGATGCTGTTTGCCCCAGCACCCGCCCCCAAACTGACACCACGCGAGACAGAAATACTCAAACGCCTAGCAGCAGGCCAAAGCAACAGCGCCATTGCCAGGAGTCTGTACATCACAGACAAAACCGTCAGCAGCCACAAGGCCAACCTCATGGCCAAACTCAGCATCCAAAATTTAGCCGACCTATTACGCTACGCCATGGACCACGGCTTGGCGCCCAAAGTGTGAACCACACGATTTTTGACGTCCTGATACAAAAAGATACAAATATTCACGCAAACCTCAAGGCGCGCAAACGCTAGATGCTCAGAAAAATCTGAGTGATCCCTCCGGCACCCCTTAAGCCATACCGTATAGCTCAATTAGCATACGTCCCGACACAGCCAATAACGGCCAATAACAAAATATACCTATTGCATCGCTGCGACTCCGTTCATGCAACGGGTAGCCAAGCGCTAAAGGAACGACAGCAAACCGAATCTTTGCTGCAGAGCGAGTAGTCGTTTTAATCAATCCAATATCCGGTGCGTGACTTTGGTGAATGTGCAGCTGCACAAAATAGAATTTTTCTGTGAAAAATAACGGCTCCCTGAATCGCATTTATCGTCTCGTCTGGAGCCATGTTCTCAATGGTTGGGTGGCTGTTGCTGAATCGGCACGCGGAACCGGGAAAGGCTCAAGCCGCAAGCTCATTGCTGCGGCCTTGTCGTTGTCATCGGTATTGGCTCATGCTGGCCCGCAAGGGGGCGCAGTTGTCTCGGGCGATGGCAGCATTGCAAAATCGGGCAACACCACCACCATCAATCAGAACAGCCAAAACCTTTCACTCACTTGGCAAAGTTTCAACGTTGGCAAACAAGAGGTCGTCAATTTTGTACAACCCTCAGCCACAGCGGTTGCGATCAACCGTATTTACGACACCAACGGCAGCCAAATTTTGGGGCAGATCAATGCCAATGGTCAGGTCTACCTGATCAACCCGAACGGCATCCTGTTTGGGCAAGGCGCACAAGTTAACGTCGGCGCCTTGGTCGCGTCAACACTGGACTTGACCGACGACAGCCTGAGCAGCACGACCCGCGTCTTCAGTGGCAATGGCACTGGCAGCGTCATCAACCAAGGCACGCTCAACGCAGTGGGTTCAGGCAGTGGCGGCGGCTATGTTGCGCTGCTGGGCAACACGGTCATCAACCAAGGCACCATCACCGCCCCTCAAGGCACCGTAGCGCTAGGTGCCGCAAGCGCGACCACGCTGACCTTTGAAGGCAGCAGCCTGATCGGCATGCAGATCGACCAAGGCGTCCTTGACAGCCTTGCGGAGAACAACGGGTTGATTCGCGCTAACGGGGGCGTGGTGATGATGAGCGCAGGCGCTCGCAACGAACTGCTGGCCAGCGTTGTCAACAACACCGGCGTGCTTGAAGCGAGAACAGTAGAAAGCCACGAAGGCAGCATCACCCTGCTGGCCGGCATGAGCGCGGGTACGGTCCAAGTTGGCGGCACGCTAGATGCGTCTGCAACCAGTGGCGGCAACGGCGGTTTCATTGAGACCAGTGCGGCCAATGTTAAGTTTGCAGAAGACGCCAAGATCACCACCGCAGCAACATCGGGTGAAACCGGCACGTGGCTGATTGATCCCACCGATTTCACGATTGATGAGGGCGGTGGCACGCGAACCGACAGCGGAATAGGCGCAACAACGCTTTCTGACGCATTGGACGATACCAACGTCCACATCATGACCTCAGACGCCGCAAACGGCAGTGATGAGGGCGATATCAACGTCAATGCGGCCGTGACGTGGAACGCCCACAAACTCACACTCACAGCGCACAACGACATCAACATCAATGCCGTGATGACGGCCAACGAAAACGCCAGCCTCGACCTTCAACCGGCTAGCAAGGGTGGTAGTGGCAACGTTGTTACCGGCCGCAACCTGGATGGAAGCTTCAAGGGCCGGGTGGATTTTTTAGAGGCTGATCGCACAACAGCCCGCTCGGGCACAGGCTTTTTAACGATCGGGGAGAACAATTACACCGTCATCGGCTCCGTGGCTCAGTTGCAAGCGATGGATGCCAACACCCACTATGCCGTTGGCAGCAACATCGACAACGCAAACGTCGCCTTCACATCGATCGCTAATTTCAACCGCACTTTCGATGGCTTGGGTCACACCATTTCCAACTTGGCCATCACGGGCGGCGTCAACACCGGTCTGTTTGGCAACACCACCGGCGCCATGATTCAAAACATCGGACTGGTGGGCGGTAGCGTGACAGGCGCTGCCGGCACGGGCGCGTTGATCGGCAACATGAACGCAGGCACCGTTAACAACAGTTACAGCACGGCCAGTGTGAGTGGCGACGCGGGAACGGGCGGTCTGGTCGGCAGCATGGTAGGCGCGGGCGGCAGCATCCACGACAGCTACGCCAAGGGCGCAGTCAAAGGTGACGCAGCCACAGGCGGTCTCGTCGGCAGTCTGGCCAACTCAGGCGACATCACCAACAGTTATGCAACTGGCAATGTCAACACCACGTTTGCTGGTGCCGCTGGTGTGGGTGGCTTGGTGGGCAGCAGCGCTGACTCGGGCGATATCAATAACAGTTACGCGACAGGTAACGTCACCAGTACGGGCGCAGGCACTGCAGGCACTGGTGGACTGGTCGGCAGCAGTGCGGACTCGGGCACGATCAGCGACAGCTTTGCTACAGGCAACGTACAAAACACGGGTGCGGACGGTGCCGGATTCGGTGGCTTGGTTGGCAGCAGCGCTGCCTCAGGCAACATCAGCACCAGCTATGCCATGGGCGATGTAACAAGCGGCGGCGCCGGTACCGGCGGTCTGGTCGGCAGCAACACCAGCGGCGCCATATTTCAAAGCTATGCCGTCGGCAACGTGAGTGGCGGCGGCGCAGGCACCGGCGGTCTGGTCGGCAGCAACACACTGGGCACCATCAGTGAAAGCT
The DNA here is from genome assembly GCA_013205645.1 of Polaromonas sp. Lineage (GTDB taxonomy): Bacteria > Pseudomonadota > Gammaproteobacteria > Burkholderiales > Burkholderiaceae_C > Polaromonas. The sequence continues at coordinate 5,474 of JABMMH010000256.1, forward strand.
TTGCAGCAGGCAACGTGACCGGTTTGGGCGCCTCTACCGGCGGCTTGGTTGGCAGCAATGCGATCACCGGCAAGATTCATGACACCTACGCAGCAGGCAACGTCAACGTCAACGGCAGCGGTGCCGGCACGGGCGGACTGGTGGGCCACAACTTTGGAAGCATCAACAACAGCTATGCAGCCGGTGTTGTGGTGGGGAATGCCGACACGGTCGGTGCATTCGTTGGCAGTGACGTGCCGGGCACGGTCAGCAATAGCTTCTGGAAGATCCCGGATGGCGACGCTGTCAAGATGACGGGCACGGGCACGAGCAGCCTAATAAGCATGGGTCTGACAGACGACCAGTTGAAGACGCAAGCCAATTTCACGGGCTCTACAACGGCGAACGGCAACAACTCACTGGCATGGGATTTCAGCAACGTCTGGACCATGCCCCCGAGCACGGCCAGCTACGTTTACCCCATTTTCAAAAAGTTGGTCAAACAGGTCACGGTGACCGCCAACAGCGCATCCAAAATCTATGACGGTCAGACCTACACAGGAGCCATCGGCGGGACACTTTCCAGCCCACTGAATCCCGCCATCGGGACGATTACTTACGGCGGTGATTGGGCAAGCAAAGTCAACGCAGGCGCTTATTCCATCACCCCAGAATTGACGGTTTCGAATGCGCACTTGAGCCCGTACTTCGTCATCAACTCCACCGCAGGCACTTTGGCCATCGCCAAAGCGGCGCTGACGGTGACGGACACCGTCGCCAGCGGCACGACGTACAACGGCACGACCGTCGCGAACCTGTCCGGCGGCACGCTGGAGGGTGTTGTGAGCGGTGAAAACGTCACGCTGACGCAAGC
>JABMMH010000257.1 GCA_013205645.1 Polaromonas sp.
GTTCCAGACCATGACCTGATGACCTTGCGACAACAGACGCGCCGCCATGGCGCTGCCCATCTTGCCGATACCGGCGATGCCTATTTTCTTGCTCGACATGCTTGTTCCTTCAGGCTGACTTGGCAATGGCCGCGTTGACTTGTGGCATGACTTTCTCAGCCATCAGCTCCATCGAGCGGCGGCCGAGCGCTGGGTCAACCCAGTCGTGGCAGGCGTACAGCAGGGTGCCGAAGTCGCCGGTTTTTTCGCGGAAGGCGAGCAACTGGTCGACCACGCTGTTGACCGATCCGGCCAGCACCAGACGCGAGGTCATGGTGTCAGCATTAATGGCTTCGTCGGGTTCGCTCTGGTCGAGCTTGAACAAATTGGAGCGGCCGCCAAAGCCGACCAGTTTGCGGATCAGTTGCTTGAAGTAAAAGTGGTACGGGCCGGCAGGCGTGTGGCCGTAGCGCTTGGCCTGCACGTCGTCACCGTCAGTGACGAAAATGCTTTTGGCCACACGCCAATTGGCGGTGTCTGCCGTGCGGCCGGCTTGTTTGCAACCCTCGACATAACTGGGCCAGTGGCTCTTGACCCATTCGGGCAACAAAAAGTTGGCTGAAATCGGGTCCCAGCCACGCGCGGCGGCTGCCGTGATGCCTTTGGAAAAAGGCGCCACGGCCGTCACCACGATGGGCGGGAACGGCAGCTGATACGGCTTGAGGATGATGCCCTGACCGATCTCGGGAATCATGGTTCTGGCTGTGCTGACGTTGAAGTACTTGCCACTCAAGTCGTAGGGCGCCGTGCCGCTCCAAATGGCTTGCACCATGTCAATGCATTCGACAAACATCTCCAGCCGGTCTTTGCCAAAGTTACCAAAGACTTCAGCATCTGAAGCCAGCCCGCCTGGGCTGATGCCCATGATGAAGCGGCCTTGCAGCATGTGGTCAAGCATGGCGACGTTGGCGGCGACGGAGGCTGGATGGCTGTTCGGCATGTTGATGGTGCCCGAGCCGAGTTTGATCTGCTTGGTCTCATACGCCAAGCTGCTCAAAAACATCAAGCAAGAGGTGACGTTCTCAGCCAAGTCGGTGACATGCTCACCCACATAGGCCTCGGTGTAGCCGAGGCGGTCAGCCAAGATGACGGCCTCGCGGTCTTCACGCAGCGTTTCGCTGGGGATGCGTGACGGAGGATGCAAAGGCATCATGAATGTGCCGAGTTTCATGGGGCGGTCTGTCCTGATTAAAGTGATTTAAACGAAAAATTATTGTATAGTTAGTTTATCAATGGATCAATAAGAGCATCTCAGGGTTCACCCTTGCAACAGGAAAAGCATGAAAAAACAAGTCACTGGAATATCTGTCGGCGTCATCGGCCTGGGCATCATGGGGTCGGCCATGGCGGCCAATCTGCAAGACTCAGGCTTTGCCGTCACCGGCATCGACATCAACCCGGCCGCCCGGAAAAAATTGACGCCTAAGCTGTCCAAGGTCGGAGCCGCGCCCGGCATGCTGGTCGGTACAACCAATCACATCATCTGTTCACTGCCCTCAGTCGCGGCTTTGATGGCGGTTTGCGAAGAGCTCGCCAGCCACGCCGTCAAGCAGGGTTTGCCGAAGGGCTCGCTGGTGGTGGCAGAAACCAGCACGTTGCCGATTGAAGACAAACTGGCCGCGCGCAAGGTGTTGGCCAAGGCCGGGATCAAGATGATTGATGCACCGTTGTCGGGCACGGGTGCGCAAGCCAAGATACGCGACCTGACGGTTTACGCCAGTGGCGAAGCCGGTCCGATCCGGCATATGACGGAGGTTTTCAAAGGCTTTTCAAGGTCGCAATTCACAGTGGGTGAGTTCGGCAACGGCATGAAGATGAAATTGGTCGCCAACCTGCTGGTGGCCATTCACAACGTCTCAACCGCAGAGGCGATCCTGTTTGGCAAACAAATGGGGCTGGACCCCAAAATGATTGTCGATGTCGTGGCCGACGGCGCCGGTGGTTCACGTATGTTTCAGGTGCGTGGCCCGATGATGGTGAACCGCACTTGGGACGAAGCGACCATGAAGATCAATGTCTGGCAAAAAGACATGGCCATCATTTACGAAGCCTTGCGCGCGCTGTCGGTGCCAGCGCCGCTCTTCACCGCCTGCATTCCGGTCTACCTCGCGGCGATGGCGCAAGGCCATGCGATGGATGACACGGCAGCGGTCTACGCCGTGCTCGAGAAGTTTGCCGGGGAATCTTGATGCCAGCGGCCACAGCGCAAGAAAAACGGGCGCTGCGCGACGCGCTGGGTTCGTTTTCCACTGGCGTGACGGTCATCACCACGCACGATGCGCAAGGTCAGTCGCTGATTGGGCTGACGGTGAACAGCTTCAGTTCGGTGTCGCTGGACCCACCGTTGGTGCTGTGGTCGATTTCAAACCAGTCGCCCAGCGTGCCGCATTTTTCGGTCGGTCGGCAGCAGGCCATTCATGTGCTGTCGAAAGACCAAGAGGCCCTGGCACGCCACTTTGCCACGCCACAGGCGGATAAATTTTCAGGGGTTGAGCACCAAGCACCGGGCGACTTTGGCGCGCCACTGATAGAGGGCTGCTCGGCGCGCTTTTATTGCGTGACTGAATCGGTGCTGCCGGCGGGCGATCACCAGATCATTCTGGCGCGTGTCTTGCGCTACGAGTCGGAACCCGTCGCGCCTTTGCTCTTCGTGCGCGGCGCTTTCGCCACTATTTGAGGGTAAAGCGTCTTGGCGCCAGCCAAGAAGATGTCGATGGCGTCCGTGGTGCGCGTCTCGAAAGGCGTGGTCGACTTCATGTTGAAAATATTGTGGCGCACCGCCCAGTAAAACATGCCGCCGTGCAGCGTCCACAGCAACTCTATCTCGCGCGCTGAAATCGCTTGTTTGTCATCAGGCGAGTCCACGAAGGTGTGGCGGAACTCGCGGCACATGACGATCAGCAGCTTTTTTCGCACCAGCCCGAGGTAGGTCCGGTTCATGTCCATGTCGGACAGTCCGGCATACATGTAAATTCGAATCCACTCCGGCTGATAAGTCGCACCGGCGTACTGCAGGTAAAAGCGCAGCAAACGGTCTCGCAAAGGGACGCTGCGGTCTTGCAGGCCGGCGATCCACGCATCGTCCCACTTGCTCATGAAGACGGCGTCAAAAACCGCATTGATCAGGTCTTGTTTGGACGGGAAATAGCGGTACAGCAAGGGCTGCGAAATACCGAGGCGCCGCGACAACTCGCGCGTCTGAACACCAAAACCAGCTTCTGCAAAGTAGCTGATGGCTGCATCGAGGATTTGCTGGCGGCGAACCTCGGGGTCAAGCCGCATGCCGGTGGAGATGATTTTTTTTGTCAACACAGTTCAAGTCTTTGGAGCAACCCCGTCGCAGGTGGTCAGCTTGTGCCATTGCTGGTTCGGTGCCATGCAGTGGTTGTAGTATTTTTTCAACTCGAAGTCGGTCAGGAAATACGAGCGCCAGACAGCCCCTTCACGGGGCACCAAGGTGACGTTGCGGGCGACCTCACAGCGGGAGTTCACCACGCAGTCATTGGCTTCTTTGCGGCTGCTGAAAAGAATCACCGTGAAACGCGGTTCAGCTTGACCTTGGTTGATCGCCCGGCTGACGGCGCAGGCGCTGCCGTCGACATGCACCAGCCCCGATTCCTTTTCAAGGAAATTCATCTCGGCCAGCAGCAGCTTTAAAAACCAATCGCTGACCAGCGAGTCGCATTGGTAATACTCGTATTTGAGCTGACTGACGACAGGCGGCAGCAGCGGCAGGTTGTCAGGGCCCAAGCGAAACATCGGCGCGTCACCCGACATCGGCGCCAGATCGGGCAACGTGACAACCTCGGGTTCTAGCGAACACGCCGCCAGCGAACCCACCAGCACCAAAGCTGCCAGTCGTTTGAAAAGAGTCGAGAGTGAACGCATGATGGCGTGATGGTACGTTAGCAACACTTTCAGCGCTTTCAATAATGCGGCGGCAAGTCATCCATCAAGCGCGCTGCGCCGCCAGCCACGCCGTCTGGCTGCTGTTCACGCAGCTGCTGGATCTCCTTGATCAGCAAATCAATTTGTGCCTGCTGCCTGACAATTACCAAGTTCAGCTGGTCTAGCAAGTCTTCTGAAAAGGTGGCTTTGATCTCCAACTCGGTCAGGCGCTGGTCGGTTGGGTCCGAGTGTGTCATCTGTCTGGTCATCCACCTATTGGACCTTAAATTTCAGGGTGTAAAGTAGGCACCCAATCAAGACAAGCGCATTCGAGCGCGACAACACAGGAATTTCAGACATGGGCGCGCAGTGGAAAGCAAAAGGCAAAGAAC
>JABMMH010000258.1 GCA_013205645.1 Polaromonas sp.
CCGAAATTACCTTGACCGTCAATCAGCGGGTAGCGCTGGCTGAAGTCTTGCGCCATGCGCACCAGCGCGTCGTACGCAGCTTGGTCGCCGTGCGGGTGAAAGCGGCCCAGCACATCGCCGACCACGCGTGCACATTTGACTGGTTTGGCACCGGTCGCGCCGTTGGCGCCCCCAAAGCCCAAACCCATGCGCGCCATGCTGTACAAAATGCGCCGCTGCACCGGTTTCTGGCCGTCGCAGACGTCGGGCAAGGCGCGGCCCTTGACCACGCTGAGCGCGTACTCGAGGTAAGCGCGTTGGGCGTAAGCCGCCAGCGAGTCCTGATCGGCGGGTTCGGGGCTCACGGCAGTAGCGTCGGGGGTGAATAAATCCATGGCGGTGTCAGCTCAATCGGTAATCAGTTTGGGGGGCAGTTGGCAGGCGCGATCGCGTTCAAACGTCGATGTCCACGGCGTCACCGTGCAGTTCCATCAACTCGCGCCGGGCGGCGGCTTCGCCCTTGCCCATGAGTTTGGTGATGAGGCTGACGGTCTGCGCAAAATCCACATTGCCAAGTTGCACCGGCAACAAACGGCGGGTGTCGGGGTTGAGCGTGGTTTCCCACAACTGCTCGGCGTTCATCTCACCCAAGCCCTTGAAACGGCTGATGCCCCAAGCGCCTTCTTTCACGCCTTCTTTGCGCAGCTTGTCAAGAATCGCGTTGAGTTCGCCGTCGTCGAGAGCGTAGGCTTTGGAGGCCGGTTTTTTGCCGCGTGCTGGCGCATCGACTCGGAACAGCGGTGGCCGCGCCACATACAAATGGCCGGTTTCGATGAGCTTGGGGAAATGCCTGAAAAACAGCGTCAGCAGCAGCACCTGAATGTGCGAGCCATCGACGTCAGCGTCGCTCAAAATACAGACCTTGCCGTAGCGCAAGCCGCTCATGTCGGGCGAGTCGTTGGGGCCGTGCGGGTCAATGCCCAGCGCCACGGCGATGTCGTGAATTTCGTTGTTGGCAAACAGCCTGTCGCGCTCGACTTCCCAGGTGTTGAGGACCTTGCCACGCAAGGGCAAGATCGCCTGGCTTTCTTTGTTGCGGCCCATCTTGGCACTGCCGCCAGCGGAGTCGCCCTCGACCAAAAACACCTCGTTGTAAGCCAAGTCTTTGCTCTCGCAATCGGTCAGCTTGCCGGGCAGCACTGCCACGCCGGAGCCCTTGCGTTTTTCAACTTTTTGCCCAGCTTTTTGGCGCGATTGCGCTGCGCGAATCGCCAGTTCAGCGAGCTTTTTACCGTACTCCACATGCTGGTTCAGCCAGAGTTCCAGCCTAGGCCGGACAAAGCTGGAGACCAGCCGGACAGCGTCACGCGAGTTCAGCCGTTCTTTGATCTGTCCTTGAAACTGCGGGTCCAGCACCTTGGCGGACAGCACGTAGCTGGCACGCGCAAAAACGTCTTCAGGCAGCAGTTTCACACCCTTGGGCAGCAATGAATGCAGGTCAACGAAGCTCTTGACAGCGTTGAAAAGGCCGTCGCGCAAGCCGCTTTCATGCGTGCCGCCAGCGCTGGTCGGGATCAAGTTCACATAGCTTTCACGCACCGGATGGCCGTCCTCGGTGAAGGCCACGCACCACTGTGCGCCCTCGCCTTCGGCAAAGCTGTCGTGCGCGGCATCGGCAAAGCCCTCGCCTTCAAACATCGGAATCACCAAGTCGGCGTTGAGCGTCTGCATCAGGTAGTCATGCAGCCCGCCCTTGTAAACCCAGGCTTGGGTTTCTTTGGTCTTTTCATTGATCAGCGTGACGGTAACGCCAGGCATCAGCACGGCCTTGCTGCGCAGCAAGTGCGTCAGCTCGTTCATCGGCAGCGCCGCGGTTTCAAAGTATTTCGGATCGGGCCAAGCGCGCACGGAGGTGCCGCTCTTGCGATCCCCTTCGCCAGACGGCCGAATTTGCAATGCCTCAATGACATCACCCGCCGAGAAGACCAGCCGTGCCGCCTTGCCTTCGCGCCACGAAGACACTTCCATGCGGGTCGACAGCGCATTCGTCACACTGACACCGACGCCGTGCAAGCCACCTGAAAAGCTGTAGGCGCCGCCCGAACCTTTGTCGAACTTGCCACCGGCATGCAGCCGCGTGAAGACCAGCTCGATCACCGGCGCGTTTTCTTCCGGATGCATGCCAAACGGAATACCTCGGCCATCGTCTTCGATCGTGACCGAGCCGTCGGTGTGCAACGTCACTTTGATCTTTTTACCGTGTCCGGCCAAGGCTTCGTCGGCCGAGTTGTCGAGCACTTCCTGCAAGATGTGCAGAGGGTTATCGGTGCGGGTGTACATGCCCGGCCGCTGCTTGACAGGCTCAAGGCCCTTGAGCACGCGGATGGAACTTTCGGAATAGTCGGTGGGTAGTTTGGAGGCCATGGCAGTGCTGTGATTTTGGGCGATTGTAGACGCGGCACTCAGCAACCACTGGATAAAACAACAGCTGCGTCGCAGTGCACGATCAACGCTGATTAGTTACATTTAAAGGATGTCCTTCTCAACACAGCCCCCAACCACACCCGCCCCGGCAGCAGCACGCCAGCTGTCGATGCTGCAAGTATTGGCCTGCGGCGCCGCCATCGTCACGCTGTCGATGGGCATACGCCACGGCTTTGGTCTGTGGCTGCAACCGATCACCCAAGCGCAGGGCTGGACGCGCGAGACCTTTGCCTTCGCCATTGCGATTCAAAACCTGTCCTGGGGTGTGTTCGGTATTTTTGCCGGCATGATCGCTGACCGTTTTGGCGCTTTTCGCGTGATCATGGGTGGCGCTATGTTGTATGGTCTCGGCTTGGTCGGCATGGCGCTGTCGCCCACCGGTTTTTTGTTCACGCTCACGGCCGGCGTGCTGATTGGTGCGGCGCAGGCAGGCACCACCTACGCTGTGATTTACGGCGTGATTGGTCGCAACATCTCGGCCGAAAAACGCTCTTGGGCGATGGGTGTGGCCGCTGCGGCGGGTTCCTTCGGTCAGTTTTTGATGGTGCCGATTGAAGGCTTTTTAATCACTAAATTCGGCTGGCAAGAAGCCCTGCTGATATTGGCCGCCGCAGCCTTGCTGATGATTCCCATGGCCATTGGCCTGCGTGAAAACAAAACCAAGGGCGCAGCCCCGGTCAAGCGCGAACAAACCATACTTCAAGCCCTGACAGAAGCCTTCAAGTACCCCAGCTTTCAGCTGTTGATGGCGGGCTATTTTGTCTGCGGTTTTCAGGTCGTCTTTATCGGCGTACACATGCCCAGCTACCTGAAAGACCAAAGCCTGCCGCCAGAAGTGGCCAGCTACGCGCTGGCCTTGATCGGGTTGTTCAATGTTTTTGGCACTTACGGCGCGGGTGCGCTGGGCCAGCGAGTACCCAAGAAAAACATCTTGGCCGGTATTTATTTTTCGCGTGCGCTCGTCATTGCGATCTTTATTGCGACACCGATCAGCCCCCTAAGCGTGTATATTTTTTCGGCCGTGATGGGCGTGCTGTGGCTGTCGACGGTGCCGCCAACCAATGCGGCAGTGGCGCAAATATTTGGCATCCAGCATTTGTCAATGCTCAGCGGCTTCATCTTTTTCAGCCACCAGATTGGCTCCTTCATGGGCGTCTGGCTGGGCGGCTACATGTACGACCGCACGGGCAGTTATGACTTGGTCTGGTACATCACCATCGGCTTGGGCATTCTTGCCGGATTGGTCAATTTGCCGGTGCGGGAAGCCCCGATTGTCCGAACCCCAGCCAAGTTGCCGCAAGGGGCTTAAGATGCCTAGGATGGTGCTAAAAATACTTTTTTGGCTGCTCTTCATCAGCGTGCCGCTGGTGGTGTTTGCCTTTTACACGCGACCCAACATGATGGTCATGCTGGCGGACCAACTGTGGGCCTGCTTTTGAACTCTTGGCCTGCTGTTAAATGACGACAACCCCGATTCCTCACGGCGATGAAGCTGCCTCGGCTTGGTTGCAACGCTGGAGCCATTTGCTGCCTGTAGGTGGCCGCGTACTCGACGTCGCCTGTGGCCGTGGTCGCCATGCGCGCTACTTGCATCAACTACATCAACGCGGGCTGCGGGTGGTGGCCGTCGACCGCTCTGCAGAAGCCATCGCCGCGATCGACCTGCCGCCAGAGCGCTGCGAAACCTGTGTCGCCGACATTGAGAACGGCCCTTGGCCTTTTGCCGGGCGTTTATTTGACGCGATCGTCGTCACCAACTACCTGTGGCGGCCTTTGCTGCCAACGCTGATAACCAGCCTGGTACCGGGCGGCGTGTTGGTTTACGAGACCTTTGCCGCTGGCAACGAAACAGTGGGCAAACCTTCAAGGCCTGATTTCTTGTTCCAGCCGGGAGAACTGCTGCAAGTTTGCCAAGCGCTGCGCATCGTCGCGTTTGAAGACGGCTTTGAAGACCGGCCCAGTCAGCGCTTTGTTCAGCGTATCGTCGCCGTCCGTGCGTTGACTATGGCCAGCCCTCCAGCGCGCTACCCACTCTGCTAAACCCTTGGCCAAACCAACCACTACTCCAGCCTGAGCTCTGCGGTCTGAGTAGAATGCGCAATTGGCTTTCAATGCCAGTTATGGCGCCCTTTTCTGCCTGCATGCCCACTAGGTTTAGGTTACCCAAAACATGAAACAAATCACTGGCAGTATTGTTGCTCTGGCGACCCCGTTGCACGAAGACGGCAGCGTCGACTACCCCACCTTGCGCAAGCTGGTGGACTGGCACATCACCGAAGGCACGGACTGCATCGGCGTGGTCGGCACCACCGGAGAGTCGCCCACGGTCAACGTCGAAGAGCACTGCGAAATTATCCGCGTGGCGGTCGAGCAAGCGCTCAGCCATGGCGGCAAAGCCGTGCCGATCATGGCCGGTTGCGGCGCCAACTCGACGGCCGAAGCCATTGAGCTGACCAAATTCGCCAAAAAAGTCGGGGCAGACTGCCAGCTGCAAGTCGTGCCCTACTACAACAAGCCGACGCAAGAAGGCCAGTAC